>JAUZEU010000516.1 GCA_030838885.1 Bryobacterales bacterium
CTGAATACAGCACAAAGGTCTACACTCATGAATTTGTACGAGAGCAAACGCTTGAACCCGTCGGCCTCCCTTGTGCTGGACGCCCAAGCGCCCGAACAAACCGGCTCCTCATCCGCACCGTCGTTCGTGCAGGTCGTCTTACGCCGAAAGGGCACAATTGCGCTGTTTGCGCTTGCATGCGGTCTGTTCGCCTTTGCGATCACGATGCCACAAACGAGGCTCTATCGTGCACACGTTTCCCTGGAATTCGCCGGTCTGAATGACAACGTTATGAACACCCGTGATGTGGATCCGTCTGCTACCGGAGACAATTCCTCGCAGGCGTTCATCAACACACAGGCCCGCGTTCTGGAAAGCAAACCGCTTCTGGAGCGGGTGGTAAAGAAACTGAAAAGCACTGCAAAAGCCGGTGACTCCCCCATCCGTAAGAAAGCACTGGCGACCCTTACGCCCACTCTTCTTTCACTTCGGACGCAGGTACGGCCGGTTGAGGTCACAAAGCTGATCGACATTTATGTAGACTCGCCAGACCCCGACACGGCGGCGGATCTTGCGAACGCAATGGCCAGCGAATACATGTCACTGAGCGTAGAAGCCCGCTGGAACGCTTCCAGGCAGACAGCTGGCTGGCTAAGCCAGCAACTGAGTGACGCCAGATCCAAGCTTGAACAGGCCGAGTCCGCTCTTCAGGACTACGCCCGGCACTCGAACCTTGTTTTTAACGGGGAAGACGGCAGCATATCGCAAGCCAGACTGCGGGAGATTCAGGATGAATACTCGAGGGCGCAGGCAGATCGCGTGGCAAAGCAGGCCATCTTTGAAGGCTTGCTCGCCAATACTCCGGATGGCGTGACCGCGTCGCTCCGAGATGGCGCTTTGCAGGATTATCAAACCAAGCTAAGCGAGCTAAACCGGCAGTTGGCGGATCTTTCCACCACCTATCAGCCTAATTATCCCAAGGTGCAACGGCTGAAATCGCAAATCGATCAGCTGAGTTCGGATTACAAGCGTCAGCATGAGAGCGTCATTACCAGACTGCAGAACGACTACAAGACTGCCGCGCGACGCGAAGACATGCTGGCAAAGTCTTACCAGTCTCAACAAGGCGTTGTGACCCGGGAAGCAGCTACAACGGTAGATTACAACATTCTGAAGCGGGAAGCCGACACGAACCGAACGATCTATGAAGGAATGCTGCAGCGGGTAAAGTCTTATGGAATAGCGTCTGCGATTCAGCCCAGCAACGTTCGCGTGGTCGATCCCGCGGAGGCTCCCTCCTATCCTTACAAGCCGAACGTAGCGCTCATCACTACCTTCGGAATTATGGGCGGGCTTTTCATGGGTCTCGTGTGGGTGGGTGTGCGGGACAAGGGGGAGATCAATATCGAGTATCCGGGCCAAACTCAGGCGGTTTTGCAGGCCAACGAACTCGGTGTTGTGCCCTCCGCCCGTCTCGATCCCTATATAGGCAAGAAGCGACTGACTGAGTTGCCATTGCCGAAGGGTGCCCTGGGTAGTCTGCCTGTTACCACGCTGCACAAGCGCTTTGAAACAGCCATGTGGTTTTGTAAGTCGTCACTGGTGGCCGAATCGATCCGATCCATCCGGACGTCCATGCTATCCGCACAGGGAAACAGTGAAGGCTCCAGCAGAATCACCCTGTTCACCAGCCTCGCGCCGGGGCACGGGAAGACTTCGATTGTCAGTAATCTTGGGATCGCATATTCAGAGTTGGGTATGCGCGTCCTGATCATTGATGCGGACATTCGCAGCCCAGGCTTGCACCGGGTTTTCGGTCTGAACAATGAACGCGGCCTCACGACAGTGCTTCAGGATCCAAAGCCCGTTGCGCACCAGAGCCAGCATCTGCCTGTTCAGCCTACTGATGTGCCCTTCCTTTCTCTGCTTAGCAGCGGGCCATATGTGGCAGGCACATCGTCGTCCTCCCTGTTTCACTCCGACCGGATGGCCCGATTGCTGGATCACCTGCGAGAGCAATACGACACGATCCTGATCGATACTCCTCCATTAACCCTGTCGGACGCACGTGTACTTGGACCTATGAGTGACGGAATTGTGATCGTACTCAGGGCGGGTGCAGTGCGTCTGGACAGCGTTCTTGCCGCTGAACAGCGGCTTGCGAACGATGGAAGCCATGTACTAGGAACTGTATTGAACGATTGGGACCCCCGGTCGAACGGATACGGCGTTTACCCGGAGCGCTATCACAAGAGCGCGTACTTCAAGACTGCCTGAGACCTTCTTCAAGTCACATGTTGTGGCCTAACTTAATCGCAGCAGGACGTTGGCGCGTATTCGCCCGGCTTCATTTCGTGATGGATGTTGCCGCCTTAATGGCTGCGTGGTACCTGGCAATCACGCTTCGGGTGTGGATGAATCCCTGGATGCCGGTGCAGATCTCCGCCACGCAGGCGCGCATCCTGGTCCCGCATCCTCTGGTGATTCTCGGACTTTGGACAGTGACGGCGGCGTGGATTGGCCTCTATAAGAAACGAAGGCTGTGGTCCGCGGCCCACGCGCTCCGCAGGGCGATTGAGTCGGACATTATCGCGTGTGCGCTGGCTATTGTTGTCACATTCTTTTCTAAAGAAATCGGGAATGACGTCTCCCGTTCCTTCCTGCTGTTCTTTGGGCCTGTAAGTCTGTTTCTCCTGACTCTTTCCTTCTACGTGGCGATGTTCATCAGCTGCACCATCGAGAGCCGCTGGATGGAACCAAAACGCGTTGCTGTTCTCGGTGCTGGTGAGGAGGTTACATCGTTTGTTCGCAATATCGAAAGCGCGGCTACCGGCACTCTGAAGGTGCGAGGTGTGATTCTCCCGGAGACATCGGGACACCCCAGGAGCGGCGCGGCTGTGCGTGTATTGGGTACCACGCGGCATCTTGCCGAGGTGATTAACCGCGAGCGACTGGACCAGCTGATATGCATGAGCAGTGTCAGTTCGCGCGACTTTGAAATGTGCAGCGCTATTTCCAACCGGATGGGAGTTACTTTCAGTCATCCAATTGCAGCGCCTGGATGGGACAATGTCCGGTTTGAATTCAGCAACGAGTATGGGCTTGGGCTCCTGGACGCAGAGCCGGTTCACTTTACTCATGGCCAGCAGATTGTTAAGCGCATTGTGGACGTGGTGCTGTCTTCCCTGCTGCTGATTCTGCTTGCCCCTCTGCTGCTTACTCTGTCGCTGCTGATCCGGCTCACATCGCCTGGACCAATCTTCTATCTGTCGCCCCGCGTGGGCAAGGGTGGTCGGCATTTCATGTTCTGGAAGTTCCGTTCCATGTACGCAGACGGGCCGCGACGGGACGATCTTCGCCGCAGCAACGAACGCGAAGGGCATCTATTCAAGATGCGTAACGATCCGCGGGTAACTCCTCTGGGACGTTTCATGCGGCGCTTCAGTCTGGACGAACTTCCGCAACTGTTCAATGTCATAACAGGTGAGATGAGCCTGGTGGGCCCCCGGCCGCTGCCTGCCGAGGACATGGATCCCGACGGGCTCAGCCGCGAGCACACGGCGTGGGCTGAACAGCGGGTGCAGGTCCGGCCCGGCATTACCGGTATCTGGCAAATCCGCGGACGGAGCGATCTTAGTTTCGAGCAAATGGTTGAATTCGATCTTGATTACATACGCAGCTGGTCGCTCGGACTGGACATCCGTATTCTGCTGGAGACGCCACTGGCCGTCTTTTCAGGCCGGGGCGCATATTGATCCGAGCACCCTGGAGGAACTGTTGTGACTGCGGACAGCTTCTCTCCCCGAAAACAGGATGTTCTGGGAGTTGGTATCAGCATGACTAATGACGCCGACGTTGCCAAAACATTGTGCGAGCTGGCTCGCGAGCCGCGAAGCATACAGCGGAAAGGACTGGAGTGGCTGTTTCGGCTCACGTCAGAGCCACTTCGCCGCTGGAGGCGCTACGTCCTGGTAACACCTTGGTTCCTGCCCTGCTGGGCGCTGCAAAGCCTCAGTCTCAGCATGAGCGATCTTGCTTGCGGGCGCGCTTCCCTCAAGCACAACAAAGTGAACGCCTAAGCGCTTTCGCGGACGACACACGGAGGAGTAACGCAATGACACAGAAGAAAGTTGTAGTTACCGGTGCGGGCGGCTTCATCGGCCATCACCTGACAAAGTATCTGGTGGACAGAGGCTATTGGGTACGGGGTGTGGACATCAAGCACTCAGAATATGAGACTTCAGCCGCGCACGAGTTTGAAATCCTGGATCTTCGGCGTTTCGACAATGCGGTCATCGCGTTACGCGGGATGGATCATGTCTACGCGCTTGCTGCGGATATGGGCGGTATCGGCTTTATCGAACAGAACAAGGGCCCTATCATGCGTAACAACACGCTGATTAACCTTCATACAATCGAGGCCGCGCGAATACACAAGGTGGAACGGTTCCTCTATACTTCCAGCGCTTGCATTTATCCCGGCTACCTGCAGCGCGACGAGAACGTCACGCCCCTGAAAGAATCCGATGCATATCCGGCGGATGCGGAAGACGGCTACGGATGGGAAAAGCTCTACGCAGAGCGCATGTGCCGTCACTACACCGAAGACTTCGGCCTCGACACCCGCGTGGTTCGCTTTCACAACATCTTTGGCCCGCTTGGTACGTTCGAAGGCGGCCGCGAAAAGTCTCCGGCCGCGATCTGCCGCAAAATTGCTCTGGCTGTGAATGGGAGCAGTATTGAAGTGTGGGGCGATGGCCACCAGACCCGCTCTTACTGCTACGTCGATGACTGCGTGGAAGGCATCTATCGCCTGATGCTATCCAATCACTCTGACCCGATCAATCTAGGTCAGGACCGGATGATCTCCATTAACGAACTCGTCTCAATCGTGGCCAGAATTGCGGGCAAGAAAATCAGCACGGTCCATGACTTGAATGCACCGCAGGGCGTCCGCGGCAGAAACAGTGATAACACGATGCTCCGCCGGACTCTGAACTGGGAGCCTGCGGTTTCTCTCGAACAGGGTTTGGCACGCACATATGACTGGATTGAATCGCAGCTCAGGGCGGCTGGCCGGCTGGAAACAGCATCGCTCGCAGCCGCTGCAGTTTAGGGACTATGAATCCGGCACTGGATACGGAGTTGACTTGTCAGGCCGCCGCCGAAGGACGCCCGCCGGAGGGCGTTGGCGCCCTGACGATGATCGAATCGGACGAGCCATGGTTTTCTCTTCGGTTGCGCGACCTTTGGACTTACCGGGAATTACTCGGGTTTCTGGTCTGGCGAGATGTGAAGGTGCGATACAAGCAAACGGCACTGGGTGCCGCATGGGCGCTGCTGCAACCTCTCCTGACAATGTTGGTATTCACTCTCCTGTTTGGACGGTTGGCCAAGTTACCGTCAGACCACGTTCCTTATCCCCTCTTCGTTTACACGGCGCTTCTTCCGTGGCAGTTATTTGCGTTCGCACTCACCGAATCCAGTAATAGCCTGGTAGGCAATCAGCATCTGATTCGCAAGGTCTATTTCCCTCGTCTGGTGATACCGATCGCATCGGTGCTTGTAGGATTGGTCGATTTCACAATTTCACTGATGGTTCTGGCCGGGATGATGGCTTGGTATGGTGTCCGTCCCGCACCCACGCTGCTGCTGTTCATACCGTTTCTCCTGCTCGCGGTGCTGACAGCGCTGGGCATGGGTCTCTGGCTATCCGCGCTCAACATTCAATACCGCGATGTGAAATATGTAGTGCCGTTCCTTACACAATTCTGGATGTTTGCGACACCAGTCGCCTACTCGAGCACTTTGGTGCCGGTCAAGTGGCGACAACTGTACAGCCTGAATCCGATGGCTGGTGTAGTTGACGGCTTTAGATGGGCGATACTCGGCAGCGGAACCGCCTCTGGAGCGACGCTGGGTATTTCAATAGCGGCCGTCCTTGTCGTCCTCATTGGCGGATTAATCTGGTTCAGGCGAATGGAACGATCGTTCGCGGACATGGTATGAGCGCCTGCGCGATCGTAGCGGATAATATCAGCAAGCGATATCAGATCGGCGAGGCTCAGGCGTACCAGACCTTCCGTGAGACGCTTACCCACGCAGCTGGCAGGCCCCTCCGCTGGGTGCGGGGAGAACGGCAGAAACCTACCAAGCGAACTTTTTGGGCTCTGCGCAATGTTTCTCTGGAGGTGAAGCAGGGCGACGTTGTAGGCATTCTGGGCCGAAACGGTGCCGGCAAGTCTACCCTCCTCAAAGTCCTCTCAAGGATCACAGCGCCGACGACAGGACGTGCCACCCTTCGTGGCCGCATGGGGTCGCTGCTGGAGGTCGGTACCGGCTTCCACCCGGAACTGAGCGGGCGGGACAATATCTAT
>JAUZEU010000522.1 GCA_030838885.1 Bryobacterales bacterium
CAGAGTGCTGGGTCTGGATTTCATCCCTCTGGTGAGTGAGCGCTACGATCTCGCGATCCGCCGACACCATCTGGACCTTCCAGGCATACAAACTGTGCTGGACACGCTCAGCCGGTCAAGTTTCAGGCGGGAACTGGAAAGCCTCGGCGGGTACGATACAAAGGGCGCGGGTGAAAGGCAGCTTTGATCGCGCAGCTTTGATGCGTGGGACAAGCGAGGAGAGTAGGAGCAATGGGTAATAGCGGAAGTTTCAACCGGGTTCGCAAATTCTGCATGGCCCTGACAGATACAACAGAGGCGGAGACACTGGGGCAGCCCACCTTTCGGGTCGCGGGCAAGAGCTACTGTGTGCTGGAAGAGTACAAAGGCGAGCAGGCCGTTGCGGTTAAGGTGGGCTTGCCGGTGCAGCGCGAATTCCTGAAGGATGACCGCTTCTACAAGACCCCGCACCTGGGGCAGCAGGGCTGGGTTTCCCTGCGCCTGGGGGGCAGATTCGACTGGAGCGAAGTGGACGACCTGATCAGGGGCAGTTACCGATTGATGGCGCGGCGTTCCACGGCCCAGAGCCGGTCACTAAAGCGCCGCTGAGTGTGCTTGCAGGGCACCGAGCGGTAACCGAAATGCTGGTCGGTATCGCGGAGAAGAAATGCCGAACCTCGAAGGATTGAAAGTAGCTGTCCTGGTCACGGACGGATTTGAGCAGGTGGAGATGACCGAGCCACGCAAGGCCCTCGACGAGGCCGGTGCTGCTACCCGGCTGATTTCGCCTCGCCCCGAAAAGGTGCGCGGGTGGAACCATACCGAGTGGGGAGACAGCTTTCCGGTTGACGTGCAACTCAAGGCTGCGGATCCGGCGGATTATGATGCCTTACTGCTGCCCGGCGGTGTCATGAATCCGGACAGCCTGAGGATGGACCCCGAGGCGGTTACATTCATCAAATCATTCTTCGCGAGCGACAAACCCGTAGCGGCGATCTGCCACGGGCCATGGACCATCATCGAGGCAGGTCATGCCTCAGGAAAACGGATCACATCATGGCCTTCGCTCAAAACCGATCTGCTGAATGCTGGCGCGGAATGGGTCGACCAGGAAGTGGTGGTCGACGGCAATCTCATATCCAGCCGGAAGCCGGCCGATATTCCTGCGTTCAATGGCGCGATCGCCGACGTGTTCAGCATGGCGCGGGCAACAGCCGCTTAGACCTTCTGGTTCCGATACCGCTCAATCAGGGCGTTGGTGGAGCTATCGTGCTGCAGCGGTGAGGCACTCTTTAGCTCCGGCACAATGCGCATTGCCAGCACCTTGCCCAGTTCGACGCCCCATTGATCAAAGGAGTCGATTTGCCAGATCACGCCCTGCGTGAACACGTTGTGCTCATAAAGTGCGATCAGCTTACCCAGAACCTCCGGGGTAAGCTGTTCAGCCAGGATCATGTTCGATGGCCGATTGCCTTCGAAAGTCTTGTGCGGCGCCAGCCAGTCCGGGGTTCCCTGCGCGATGACCTCGTCAGTCGTCTTGCCAAACGCCAAGGCCTCGGCCTGCGCAAAGAGATTAGCCGTGAGGATGTCGTGGTGGTCGCCCAGTGGGTTCAGCGAACGCATGAAGCCCAGGAAATCGCACGGGATCAGCCTGGTGCCCTGGTGAATCAACTGGTAGAACGAATGCTGCCCGTTGGTGCCCGGTTCGCCCCAGTAAACCGGCCCCGTCTCGTACTTCACATGGGTACCGCTCACCGTCGTCGACTTGCCGTTGCTCTCCATAGTCAACTGCTGCAGGTAAGCCGGAAAACGTTTCAGATATTGGTCATACGGAAGTATGGCCATGGTCTGCGCGCCAAAAAAGTTGCTGTACCAGACGGTCAGCAGACCCATCAGCACCGGCAGGTTTTCGGCAAGGGGGGCGTTGCGAAAGTGCTCGTCTATGGAGTGGAAGCCGGCCAGCATGGCACGAAAACTCTCGGGCCCTATCGCGATCATCGTGGATAAGCCGATAGCCGAATCCATTGAATACCGTCCGCCGACCCAGTCCCAAAACTCGAACATGTTGGCTGTGTCAATGCCAAACTTTGAAACCTCGGCCGCATTGGTCGAGAGCGCCACAAAGTGGCTCGCGATCGCTTTCGGGTCGCCCAGTTTGTCGAGTACCCATGCCCGGGCTGAATTCGCGTTCGTCATCGTCTCCAGAGTTGTGAAGGTTTTCGACGCAACAATAAACAGAGTTTCGGCGGGGTCGAGATCCCGAGCGGCTTCGGCGAAATCCGTGCCGTCCACGTTTGATACAAAACGAAAGGTCAGATCGCGCTGGCTGTAGTGCTTCAGCGCCTCATAAGCCATCACCGGGCCCAAATCGGACCCGCCGATGCCGATGTTGATCACGTTGCGAACGCGTTTCCCGGTGAAGCCTTTCCACTCCCCGCTGCGGACTCGCGACGAAAACTCCGACATTTTTTCAAGCACCGCATGAACCTGCGCCACCACGTCAACGCCATCTACCACGATCTTCTGTGACTTTGGCGCGCGGAGCGCAACATGAAGCACTGACCGGTTCTCCGTCACATTGATACGATCTCCGCGAAACATGGCATCAATGTGTTCGCGAAGACCCGATTGTTCGGCGAGATCCAGCAAAAGCGCAAGCGTCACGCTGGTGATGCGGTTTTTCGAATAATCGAAGAAAAGCCCCTCGGCCTCCAGCGAAAACCGAGTGGCGCGCTCGGGGTCCTCGGCAAAAAGATCACGCAGATGAGCGGACTTCAAAGTGACGGCGTGCTGTTCCAGCGCCTTCCAGGCGGGAAGTTCAGTCAGAGGGGTGGTGCCTGGTGCCGGGGTTGTACTCACGTTGTTTGCTCCTCCAATAAAGCTACCAGCAATCAACAAAAACTATCAGTAATCGCAGGTCAGGGTTTCAGATTCAGATACTGAGGAACGCCTTGTTCGGCCACGCCCAGCGCGGTGGCAAGTGCAATCTTGGCTGCATTATGCGCATTCAGGCTGGAGATGTAGTTCTCGTTTGCTGCGGCCAGCAATTGCTGCGCCTGCACCACTTCTATGTTGTCGGTCACCCCGGCCCCAAACCGGTCGCGAGCCTGAACCAGCGTCTGGGCTGCCAGGTCCGCATTGACCCTCGCCACCGCTACCTGATCGGCGGCTGACTGCATGTCGAGCATTGCCGTCCTTACCTCGAAATCGATGCGGCCCCGCAGATCCTCCACGGTGTTCTTTCGGTTGCGGAGAATCGTCTCGGCCTGTTCGACATCGGTCCGGATCCGCCCACCCGCGTAAATGGGGAATCTGAGCCCGGCTGCCAGAGTGTACGTTCCATGGGAATTTCCAAAATTCCTGCCGATGTCCCCGTAATCCCCTTCCACTACAACAGATGGCCAGCGCTCGGAATGCGCGGATTCCAGCGCAATCTCAGCCGCGCGAACGTTGGTTTGAGCGGCCCGGTAATCCTGGCGGTGATCGTAAGCCTGCTTCAGGACGTCCTCCAGCGTACGTTCCAGAGGCGTATACGGCAGCAGATCCGTCAAGGTGAACTGCTGGCCTGTAGGCAGCCCGATAGCCCGCCCCAGCACCAGCTTGCCTTTCTCCACCTCATTTTTCTGGGCAACCAGACGCTGCTGTTCTGTACGCAACTCCACTTCCGCCCGCAGCACGTCAATTCCCGCGACCGTGCCCGCGCGTTTCTGATCGGTTGCGCGCTGGAACAGCGCCTGCGCCGTGTTTAACTCGGCCTGAATGGCATCCACCCGTGCGATGTTGGTTATCACAGTCAGATAGGCATTGCTTACGGCCTGCACCACCACGTTCCGCGCCCCTTCGGCGCTCAGCCGGGCGGCTTTCAGGCTCTCGGATGCCGACCTTAAATTCTTCAGTGACGACCGGTCATAAACCGTTTGTTGGACGAACGCGCGGGCGTCCTCATAGCCGAACGGCCCCACCAGGGTGGGAATGCCCGGCAGAGACAGTCCGAACGCCACAAGATTGCTCTGCTGCGAGTGCTGTGTGACGCCCGCGTAAATATTGGGCAACAGGGCAGCAAGAGCGCGCCTCCGGTCCGTCGCTGCGAGGTCTGCGTTGTCCACTGTCGTCAGAACTCCCAGGTTATACTTCAGGCCACGCTGGATGGCATCGCGCAGAGTAAGGGGAATTGTACCGGCAGTGGCCGTACCGGACGGCACGCTTCCGTTCAGGACTACAGTAGCTCGCTCCTGAATGACAGGAGACGGCCCGTTCTGGATCGCCTGGGGCGGCGGAGCGCTCTGCCCCCAAGCCATTCCGGTCGCAAAAAACAACGCGACGACTGCACTGGTCTCGATCTTCAAACGGTTCATTCTCCCTGGCCCATTGTCCCCGGCCAGCATTCTCCACTCCAATCTCATTTTTCTTTAAGACGGCGGGCTGATGCGCGGGGAGACTGACTTTCTTTTTCCGGCGATCTTAGCGGATACTGGCTGCACGGCGAATTCACATGAAAATTGTTATCGGTTGTGACCATGCGGGGCTTGAACTGAAGAATACAGTCGCAGACTATCTGGGCAAGAACGGCCATCAAGTCGTGGATGTAGGGACACACACCACGGATTCAGTCGATTACCCTGACTACGCGGAAAAGGTGGGCCAATCCGTGCTGAGTGGGGATACGGAGCGCGGGATCCTTATCTGCGGTTCGGGCGTGGGGGCATCGGTGGCGGCGAACAAACTGAAGGGGATACGCGCCGGCCTCTGTCATGATGTCTACTCCGCTCACCAGGGTGTCGAGCATGACGACATGAATGTTCTGGTACTGGGTGGCCGCGTCATCGGCCCGCAAACGGCGATCGAATTGACCCACGCGTACGTTGGAGCAGCGTTTACCGGCGAAGAACGGCATGTGCGCCGCCTGCACAAAGTGGAAGTGCTCGAAGACAAGTTCTGCGATCAGTAAGAATCGGGAGGAAGAGAATACATGCAACTCGGAATGGTTGGCTTAGGTCGCATGGGCGGAAATATGGCCCGGCGGCTCACGCGAGGCGGACATCAGGTGGTTGCACTCGATCTAGACCAGAACAAGATCGCCGAGCTCGAAAAAGAAGGTATGAAAGGCGCCACCGGCGCCACCCAGTTTGTAAGCCTGCTGGAAAAGCCTCGGCTGGTGTGGCTGATGGTTCCGGCGGGGGATCCGACAGAGTCCATCGTCGAAAAGCTGTCCCAGGTTTTCGAGCCTGGAGATATTTTGATTGACGGCGGCAACTCTTACTTCAAAGACGACGTACGCCGCGCCGAGAAGCTGAAGACAAAAGGGATTCACTACGTGGATGTCGGCACCAGCGGCGGCGTTTGGGGCCTGGAGCGTGGCTACTGCCTGATGATCGGTGCCGACCAGGAAGTCTTTGCGTATCTCGAGCCGATTTTTAAGACCCTGGCACCGGGGCAGGGCAATGTAGAGCCCACCCCTGGGCGTTCCAGCGAGGGCAAAACCGCTCATCTGGGATATCTGCACTGCGGACCGGTTGGGTCGGGCCATTTCGTGAAGATGGTGCACAACGGCATTGAATACGGCCTGATGCAGGCGTACGGCGAGGGCTTCGACATCATGAAGAACGCCACGTCGAAGCAGTTGCCGGAAAATATTCGCTATGATTTGCCGCTGGGCGAGATTGCGGAAGTCTGGCGTCGTGGCAGCGTGGTGAGTTCCTGGCTACTTGACCTGACCGCTATCGCGCTTGCCGAAGATCCGAATCTGGACAGTTACACGGGGTATGTGCAGGATTCCGGAGAGGGCCGGTGGACGATCATGGCGGCGCTGGAAGAGTCCGTGCCGGCAGACGTGCTCGCCACCTCGCTGTATGTCCGGTTCCGTTCGCGGCAGGAGCACACGTTCACTGAAAAAATGCTTTCGGCCATGCGGAAGCAGTTCGGCGGCCATGTGGAGAGGCTGCCCGCCGGCGGGTAGCACGCCATACTGGAAACATGGCGACGATATCACCACGTGCAGCGGAACAGCAGGGCCGTATCGCGGATCGCTGCATTATGGTGATTTTCGGCGCTTCCGGCGATCTCGCGGCGCGTAAACTGCTGCCCGCCCTATACAACCTGGCCCGCAACAACCTGCTGCCGCCGGAATTCGCCATCCTGGGCTTTGCGAAGGACGAAATTTCCGAAGAAGAATACCGCCAAAAAGTTCGTGCCAACATGCACGAGTACGCGGGCGCTCCAGAGAATTGTTCACTCTGTGACTGGCTGGCAGAACGTTCCTATTACATGGCGGGGGACTTCAAAGCCGAAGACGATTATGTCAAGCTCAAACAGCGGATCAGCGAAATCGATGCCCGCCACAATACTGGTGGCAATGTGTTTTACTACCTGGCCACCCTCCCGCAGTTCTTTTCCGAGATTGTGACCCGGTTAGGCGCTCAGGAACTTACGTCAGAAGATGAAAACCACTGGCGGCGCGTGATCATTGAAAAGCCGTTTGGTTCCGATCTGGAGTCGGCAAGGGCGCTGAACCACGACCTTGGTCAGGTGCTTAAAGAGCACCAGATTTACCGCATTGACCACTATCTCGGTAAAGAAACCGTCCAGAACATCCTCGTGTTCCGGTTTGCGAACGGTATTTTTGAACCCGTCTGGAACCGGCGCTATATCGACCACGTGCAGATTACAGTGGCGGAAACCCTGGGTGTGGAACGGCGCGGGGGTTACTACGACAAGGCAGGTTGCCTGCGTGACATGGTGCCTAACCACATTCTTCAGTTGGTTTCCCTTACAGCCATGGAGCCGCCAATCTCCTTCCAGGCCGATGCGGTTCGCGACGAACAATCGAAGGTTTTGCACGCTATTACGCCCATTGCCCCAGAGGAGGTTTTGACACGCGCCGTCCGTGGCCAGTACGGGGAAGGAAGATTGGAGGGCGATGGTACGCTACCCGCTTACCGGATGGAACCTTTTGTCGATCCGCATTCAAACACGGAGACTTTCGTCGCCTTGAAGCTGGCCATTGACAACTGGCGGTGGGCGGACGTGCCGTTCTATGTCCGTACCGGGAAGCGGCTGCCCAAGCGGATGACGGAGGTGGTGATCCAGTTCCGTCGCGCCCCCTTCGTTCTGTTCCGGGATACCCCTGTAGACCAGCTGAAGCCGAACGTTCTGGTCATGCACATTCAGCCGGACGAGGGTATATCGGTTGAGTTCGGGGCCAAGGTGCCGGGTGCACACGTGACCGTGGGCACCGTCAATATGGATTTCAAATACACAGACTACTTCGGTACGGAACCAAGTACCGGGTATGAGCGGCTGCTGTACGACTGCATGATCGGCGACGCCACGCTCTTCCAGCGCGCCGACATGGTGGAAGCCGGCTGGGCCGTCGTCGAGCCCGTGCTGGACGTCTGGAAAGCCCTCCCGCCGCGCGCCTTCCCGAACTACGC
>JAUZEU010000523.1 GCA_030838885.1 Bryobacterales bacterium
CGTCGGTGATCGATATCGATTACGCGAAGCTGCCTTCACCGGCGGAAGTGAATGGCTGGACGGCGGAGCAGTACACCGATGCACTGCGGCATGTGCAGGCGAATCCGAACTTTAATGCAAATGTGCGGCAATTGCTGCATGTGGGGTATAAAGTTGCGGCGAAGATGGGTGATCGGTATCTGAGCATGCTGCGGCAGAGCGAGGAATCGATTTCGCGCAATGTGGCCGAGAATCTTTTCGACCGACATATTCAGCCGCTGTTTTTTGGTTAGTAAACCGCCTCGGTCAGATCAGCGTAACATCGTATTTGCGGATTTCCGGGTCAGCTGAAAGGATGGGCATCCTTTCAGTCCGGGCCTGAGCCACCAGCATGCGGTCGAAGGGATCACGATGGAGTCCGGGCAGTCGCTCTAATTCAGTCAGATGCGAGATCCGGATGCTCAGAGGGGTGATCCGGTTTTCTTCCATCTCCCGACCAAGCCGGGCTGCGGCCGGCGCAGGCAATGGCAGTTTACCAAGTCCGGCTTTAATCGGAATCTCCCAGACGCTTGCCACACTGAAATAAAGGTCGTTTGACTCGTCCGTGTAAATGGATCTTTGCGAACTGGAGAGCCGCGGATCAGCCGTGATCGCCCAAAGAAAAATGTGCGTGTCGATCAGAATTTTCAACGCTCAAACTCTGCGAGAATTTCATCGGGCAACGGAGCGTCAAAGTCGTCCGGTACAGTAAACACGCCCACAGCGGATCCGATTTTGCGGGCACGCGGTGCCGATTCAACAGGCATCAGGCGCACCAAAGGCCGCCCGGAGCGCATAATTACAACATCTTCGCCAGCCATCGCCTGTTCGAGCAAGCGAGAGAGGTGGGTCTTTGCCTCATGGACATTGACAGAGACTGACATGACTAAATAGTAAGCTAAGTCCACTTTCTAGTCAATGTAGCAGCTACGCTCATCGTCGGTAAACCACGCCACCCTTCATCACAAACCGGACTCGCTCCAGGGCACTGATGTCTTCAAGCGGGTTTCCTGGGACGGCCACCACATCGGCGAAAAAACCTGGTTTCAGGGCTCCGATCTCGTTCTTCCATCCCAGTAGTGCCGCCCCGTTGATCGTGCCTGCCTGGATTGCGGCGAGGGGCGTCATGCCATTGCGGACCAGGAGTACAAACTCACGGGCCTGGGTGCCATGTGGAAACGGACCCACGTCCGAACCCATCGCGACGGGAACGCCGGCTGCGAGTTGCTTCCGAAATTCCTCCTCATGCAGTTGGATCAGTTCGCGATAGCGGGCGCCTCTTTCAGGTGAGGCGTGGGCGGCGAAGTAATCGAGGATCGTAAATGTTGGCACGGCGAAGATGTGCTTTTCTTTCATGATCCGCATGGTCTCTTCGCTCAGCTGTTCGGCGTGGTCAATGGAAGAAACTCCGGCGCGCGCGGAATAGAGCGTGCCTGGCTCTCCGGCTGCATGGACTGCAATTACCTTCCCGGTACGGGCTGCTTCCTGCACGGCAGCTTTCATCTCCGCTTCCGTGAACTGGTACGGGGTGGTGAGGTGGCCACTGACAATGGAGTCTTTGCCGGTTTCGTAGATCTTGATGAAGTCCGCACCTTCTTTGAACTGCTGCCTGATGACGCTAACCAGTTCAGCGGCATTGTTTGCCTGGGTGGCGTTCGGGAGGACATGCTGTTCGGGGTTATAGCCGATCGCGTCTTCATGGCCGCCGGAAATGTCCACAGCGTTACCGCTGATCCGGAGGCGGGGGCCGGGAATCAGGCCCTTGTTAATGGCATTGCGGACGGCGGTGTCGGCGGAACCGGCGCCTTCGGTGCCCATGTCACGCTCGGCGGTGAATCCCGCCATCAGGTCGTCATGAGCGGCGACGACGGCCAGCACCGTTCGCTGCGGGACCGATTCCTCAACCGTTTGCAGATCTTCGGCTCCTGGATGAAGGAAGAGATGAACGTGCGCGTCGATAAGGCCGGGCAAAAGCGTGGTGTCGCCGAGGTCGATTGTTTCGGCACCCTCGGACCGGTTCACGGTGGCGCCTGCTGAAATAATTTTCCCGTTCTGGATAAGCAGTTCGCCGGGGGCTGTGATGCGACCGGTTTCGACATCAAGGAGTCTTGCGGCATGCAGGACAACAGGGCGGGTTTGCGCCTTGCCAGTAAGAACGATGAACAGAATCAGAAAGGCATTTCGCATGGCTTTGGGCGAGATGGTAGCACGTCCGGTGAGAATAAATATAATGCGCGAAAGAGCGATAGAGATCCGGCAGGCCAGACGTTCGGAAGTCGCCCAGATCCTGGCGCTGCTGGCGGAGGATTCACTTTTGAATCCTCCGGAAGTTGGAGTGGCGGTCGCGGGGCATTTTGCAGCCTTCGATGCGATGGCGGCAGATCCGAATCATGAGTTGATCGTGGCCACGCTTGATGAGGACGTGGTGGGAACGTTGCAGCTTTCGTTCATCCCTGGATTGGCCCTTTCGGGTGCGTGGCTGGCTCAGATTGAAGGAGTTCGCGTGCGGAAGGATCTGCGAAATTTGCGGATTGGAACGCGGTTGATGGAGTGGGTGATCGTTAAGGCAAAGGAGCGGGAATGCAGGCTGATTCAGTTGACCAGTAACCGTTCGCGGGTGGACGCCCGGCGATTTTATTCACGGCTGGGTTTTCAGGCGAGCCATGTGGGGATGAAGCTATATCTGGCCGGGCCGAAGTGATTGCAGTGATATCATTGACCTATGGCAAGCATCACAATACGCCGCCTGGATGACAGCCTGAAGGCGAAACTTCGGATTCGGGCGGCGAACCATGGCCGCTCAATGGAAGAAGAGGCGCGTGACATTCTGAGGAACGGGCTCTCAACGACACCTCCGACGAGAATGAATCTGGCTGAATCAATTCGGCGGCACATCGTGCCGCTCGGAGGGGTAGAACTCACCATTCCGGCACGTGAACCAGTTCGACAGCCTCCCGAACTCTGAAATGACGATACTGGACACGAATGTCCTGTCGGAGATCCTGAAGCCACTACCTATAGAGAGTGTTTTGCTCTGGCTCGCTGAGCAGGAAACCGCGACTATCTTTACGACTACTATCACCCAAGCTGAGATACTGTACAGCGTGGAACTGCTTCCGAAAGGCAGGCGCCACACTGCCTTGGTAATTGCAGTCGAACACATCTTTGCTGACGAGTTCAGTGGCCGTATCCTGGCATTCGATGAAAGTGCCGCGCGGGCATATTCCAGGATTGGAATTGCCCGGAAGCTCGCCGGGCGGCCCATTTCGCAATTTGACGCCATGATCGCCGGAATAGCCCATTCTCATCGGGCTACAGTGGCAACGCGCAACACGGCCCATTTTGAAGGTTGCGGCATTCGTGTGTTCAACCCATGGGATTGAACAGTGACGGTTTACTTCTGGCACTTCGGGCAGAAATGCGTTCCTCTCTGCGCCACCACGATCCGCTTGATAAGGCTTCCGCAGTTCACGCAGGGCTCCCCTCCACGTTGATACACACGGTGTAAAAGCTGAAAGCTGCCCTTCCGGCCATCCGCGTCCACGTAATTCGAAACCGACGACCCGCGGCTTTCAATCGCCTCCGCGAGCACCTCCCGCATGGCGCGGTAGATCTTCTCCACGCGATCCGCTCGCAGCGAAGCCGTTATGCGTTTGGGGTGAACACCCGCCCGGAACAGCGCTTCATCGGCGTAGATATTTCCGACTCCCCGCACGACCGCCTGATTCAGCAGCACTGCTTTCACTGGCGAACGGCGTAGTTTCAGCCGGCGCGCAAATTCTTCAAGGGAAACTTCCAGCGGCTCCGGGCCGAGAGCGGAAACACGCGCCGGCAACTGCTCTCCGTACTCGATCCGGCCAAACTGACGCGGATCGTCGAAGCTCAGCACGCCGGTGTCGAGCGTGAAAATGGCATGCGTCCATTTGGTGCGCAACGCATCCACAAGCAGTTTGCCTGTCATGCCGAGATGCACCACCAAATACCCGCGTTCCAACCGAATCGCAATAAACTTACCGTAGCGTTCCACCGCGACGACACGCTGGCCCGCCAGCGCAGCAGCAGTATCCAGAGGCAAGCCGCGGAGCACCCGCAACTGACCGAATTCGGCATTCAGGATCTTCCGGCCCACAATGGCTGGCCGCAGCGTGCGAACCACAGTTTCCACCTCAGGAAGTTCAGGCAAGATCCACCAGAATTTCGCGGCCTTCCACGCGCACCGGGTATGTCGGAATGGTGAGCCCGGCGTTGAACCTGCACGCGCCGGTGCCCGTATCAAATTCCCACATGTGCCACGGGCATGTCACTACTTCTCCGTTGAGCACGCCCCCGCCCAAGGGCCCGCCTTGATGCGGGCACAATCCGTGCAGCGCCCGGACATCACCATCTACATTACAAAGGGCGATCAGATCCTCCCCACGCTCGACTTCAATCACAGAGCCCGGCGGCAGTTCTTCGAGGGTCGCCAGTTTCGTCCACGCCATAAATACAAGTATGCCTTTGAGTGTCCGAATGCGAAAATAGAGTTGTAGTGGACTTTCTCTCGGGCCTCAATCCCCAACAACGTGAAGCCGT
>JAUZEU010000807.1 GCA_030838885.1 Bryobacterales bacterium
GCCCCGGTTGGACTCCTGCCTTCTGTGCGATGCGCCGCATGGTCGCGGTATCGAAGCCTTCCACGCGGAAGAGTGCCAATGAGGCACCCGGAATTCTGAGGCCGGTTTCTTCTGCCTTCGGTGTCACCTCTATCCCTGGCAATTTTCTGAACACGTTCAAAAATGAGTATGCGCCGAAAATACGTGCCTGTCAATCCTTTCTTGAACACGTTCAGAATCATCGCCAGTATCCCGCCTGCAGGCCCATGATCCAAACATGCTGATATTATTGTTTCGGCGCTGACGTAAGCAGCGACTATCAAATGGTGCCGCCCTCCGGGGCAGCATGTAAGTCCGGGACCTGATCGATCTTTGACGGGTACCAGAGGCGATGCTGAGCGATGTTATATTCCATTCCTGTTCCGCCGCTCCGACTCGCTTCCGCAAGGAAGAGGTGAGCTATGAGCAGCAGCGATTTTCTACGCGCAAAGATCGAAGGTCGCAGACTTTCGATGGTTACCTGTTACGACTACACGTTCGCCCGTCTGCTGTCGGGAAGTGCAATAGACGGAATTCTTGTGGGCGACAGTGTCGCCATGGTGATGCAAGGCCATCCCTCCACGCTATACGCCACCGTCGAGTTGATCCGCCTTCACACCGAGGCGGTCGTGCGCGGCGCCACGGCTAAGTTCGTAGTGGCAGACATGCCCTTTCTCTCTTTTCGCAGGGGTGTCACCGCCGCGCTGGACTCGGCTCACGCCTTTATGACAGCCGGTGCCCATGCCGTGAAGCTCGAGGGAGTGGACGGCCACGAAGATGTGATTCAGCGGCTGGTGGAGAGTGGAATACCCGTGATGGGCCATCTGGGTCTCCAGCCCCAGGCAGTTCACGCCTGTGGGGGCTTTCGGGTCCAGGGTCGAAGCAATGACTCGGCACAGGCTATCTCCCGCCAGGCCAGCACTCTTGAGGTGCTTGGCGCTTTTGCCGTGGTCCTCGAGTGCGTTCCCGCGAGCCTCGCGGAGGATATCACCAAAGCCATTCGAATTCCGACCATCGGCATTGGCGCTGGCGCGGGATGTGATGGGCAGATATTGGTGCTTCAGGATCTCCTTGGCATGAATCTGGATTTCCGCCCCAGGTTTGTCCGCCCGTTTCTCGACGGGGCGCGTAACATTCAGGACGCCGTTACACAATTCGACGAGGCCGTGAAGGCAGGCACTTTCCCTTCAACCGAGGAGAGCTACTCTTGATCCGGATATGGAACACCGTAGCCGATTGGCGGGAACGTCGGCGCACCCTCGCCGGACGAAGTATCGGTTTCGTGCCGACAATGGGAGCCCTTCATCGGGGACATGCGTCGCTGGTGGAGCGATGCCGCCAGGAAAACGAAATCGTGGTTGTCAGTATCTTCGTAAACCCCACGCAATTCAACGATCCGAAAGATCTCAGGCGATACCCTCGTACACTTGACAGCGATCTGGCCCTTCTGGAGAGCCTTCAGGCAGACGACATCTTGGTACCGAACTCATCAGACCTGTACCCGAACGTTGACCGTTTCCGGGTGGAGCCGGACGATAGCTCCAGGACGATGGAAGGGGCGTTCCGGCCGGGGTATCTTCAAGGGGTGCTGACCGTAGTGCTGAAGCTGCTCAATATTGTTGAGCCGGATCGCACATACTTCGGGGAGAAGGACTATCAGCAACTGAAGGTCATCACTGACATGGTGCACGAGTTTTTCCTGTCCACAAAGATCGTTCCCTGTCCGACAGTGCGGGATAATCTGGGGCTTGCGGAAAGCTCCAGGAACGCGCTGCTGTCAGCCGAATACAGGAAGAAGGCCGCGCAGTTGTTCCGTGTATTGAAGACCGCGGCTGACCCCACGGAGGCGCGCACAATCCTTGAGGCAGAAGGATTTGCAGTGGAATACATCGAAGAACGCTGGGGACGACGGTTAGTCGCGGCCTCTCTTGAGGGTGTGCGGCTGATTGACAACATACCCATGGGCACTTGTGCTTCTCACACTTGATGTAGGCAACAGCCAGATATTTGCCGGAGTGTATGACGGCGAAGAGCTAAAGACCACTTTCAGGCGGACCTCGAGCATCCGAGCGTCATCCGACGAGTTCGGAACGTTCTTTCGGACGACGCTTCGTGAAAACGGAGTGGATCCGGAGATGATCGACATGGCAGGGATTTGCTCAGTAGTGCCCGATGCCGTACATTCACTTCGAAGCTGCTTCCGCAAGTACTTCCATTTCGAGCCCTTTTTGCTTCAGCCGGGAGCCAAAACAGGACTGAAAATCCGTTATCGCAATCCTCTGGAGGTAGGGGCCGACAAAATTGCAAATGCGATTGGTGCGCTCATCCGATTTCCTGGCCGGAACCTGCTGATCGTAGATTTTGGCACTGCTACAACGCTATGTGCCGTGACCAAAGAGAAAGAGTATCTTGGCGGAATCATCACTCCCGGAATAAACATTTCCATGGCGGCGCTGGAATCGAAGACGGCGCGATTGCCCACTGTCGAGATTGTCCGGCCATCGGAGATTCTGGGACGTTCTACGGTCGAAAGCATCCAATCGGGCCTATATTACGGCACTCTGGCAGCTGTGCGATCACTCGCCGCTTCGGTTGAGAAAGAACATTTTGCCAAGGCGCCGCCCATTGTGGTGGGAACCGGGGCTTTCGGACGACTTTTCGAAGAGGAGGATCTGTTCGACGAATTCGTGCCCGAGCTTCCACTGATTGGTTTGCGACGTGCGGTTGAGCTTTCGCAGTCAGAAATGAAGAGGTGACTGAACCAACGTCCACGGCCATTGTTCAATCCCGGGGCATTCTGGTTGTTGTAATCGGACTGGCGATCACATTCGAATCAGCTAATATTCGCCGGACGAGTGCCGGGCCAGGATGTACCGCGTCAAGAAAATCAGTCGGTTTGGCGTTGAATGGCAGGGGCGAGTAGGAGCCGGCAATCTGGATCCCGCGAGGCCCCAATTCGTTCCTAATCCAGCTCTCCCGGTAGCCACCCCGCTTCGAAAAGAACTCCCAGACCAGCGGGTTCACGGGCGCGAGGAATACAACCACGCGGATTCCTCGCGATTGCAAATCCTCAAGGAACCGGCGAAACAAGATCGACGCGAACTGGTCCGGTCGCGACTGCAGACGCCACTCCAGCTCTCGGGGAGGCATAACGGCCAGGTCGAGGCTGACGATAGCAGCAGAACTCAAACGACCATCCGGAAGCACCTGTATTCCATAAGGCCGTTGCTCGCCGCTCTTCCAGAAGAAAATCCCGAATGCGGCTTGCAGACCCGAAAACATGGCACTCCGGCTGAAAGACGCAGGTTGGGAAAGACGCTTCGGCCGCTGCATACCGTAGCGGTTAAGAGCCCGGTCCCAATAACCGCCATATTCGCGCGAGCCACCTGTTTCCGGCTCGCGCATCAGACCGGGAAATAGCTCCAGAATCACCGTGCCGGGAATCCTTTGCGCCTCCACACAGACCTGGAAAAGTGCCGCGGCATCGTCGATACCACCACCAGGGATCGCTGAATTCCAGGCATCACCGGCAGGAAACCAATCTGACGCTATTGTCGCGGCGCGGCTCGACCCAAGAACCAGCACCGACCTTCGTGATGGCATTTGGCGGATAAAGGCCGCTTTGAGAGGGCGCAGATCGGCATTGAGCCAGATGCTTTTGCCCGAGATCAATGCGCCGGCCATCTTTTCGTACGCCTGTGAACGCCGTGATTCTACAACCGGCAGGGCGAGTGTCCAGTTGGCCAAAAACGGTCCCAATGCCAGTGGCAGAAGGAGCACTCATCGGCTCAGGAAACGAAGAGGCTGTGAATTCACCATGCGGTTCAGAATTGAAAATAAATAAACGGCAGGCTTTCAACCGGCGCGAGCACCACAAAGGCCACCCCTGCCGAGTAATAAAAGCTCCATCGCAGCCAGAAAGGCTGGGCGGAAATCCGCAACCGTAGAGGGACCGACCGCTGAAGGAACTGCACGGCCTGGACCATACCAATCAGTGCGACGAACAGAAGCATTCGTATTGGCCCAACTCCAACCGCCGCGAATTCGGCCATCAGCGCTCCGCGACTTGCCATGCCGCTCCAACCATGGAAAAGACTCGAAATAGTCAGAAGCGTTTTTGGCAGATTCTGTCCCCGGAAAAAGACGAAAGCAAATGTCATCAAAGTGAAGACCAACAGCATTCGGGAAAGTCTGGCAGGACGTTCCAGGAAGGGCGGAACCGACCAGCCTCGCCGCGACATGGCACGCGTCGCCACTAACTCGGTCACCCGGTAACTACCGTGGAGAAAACCCGAAATCAGATAGTTCCAGCGGGCTCCGTGCCATAATCCGTTTGCCAGAAAGACCAGCATGATACTCGCGCATATCCGTGGTATCCCAGGTCGGCGACCGCAGAGCGGATAGAAGATGTAATCCCTCATCCAGTTCGAAAGGGAGATATGCCATCGCTTCCAGTACTCTGCCATAGAATCGGCCTGGAACGGACGATTGAAGTTGCGGGTGAGCCGGAAGCCCATCACCTGCGCAGATCCCACAGCGATGTCGGAATAGCCTGAAAAATCGCAGAATATCTGAAAGGAGAAACAAATCGCGGCCGCCAATACCACCGGACCCGAATGACTTGCGGGGTTCTGATAAACGGCATTGACAAAGGGCGCCAGCAGGGCGGCCACCACGCTCTTTTGAAACAATCCCCACGCCATCAACTGCAATCCTGATACAGCGTTCCTGTAACTGAATTTGTGTTCTTCGCGAAACTGGGGCAGAAGGTCCTGCGGCCGCTCAATCGGTCCTGCGGCAATCTGCGGAAAGAACAGAATGTACAGCGCGAATACCAGAAACGACCGCTCCGCCGCCTGCCTTCGGCGATAGACCTCGATCATGTAGCCCATCGCCTGAAAGGTGTGGAAAGAAAGACCCAGCGGGATGACACCCAAAGACTTTCCAAAGACATCGGGGCTGTACTTGAACGAAGCCATAAATGCCCCATTGGCAGTGAGGCTGAGGATCAGCCAGGCTTTTCGAATTGCGGGCCCTTCCGCGCGCTCGAGCAGCCGGGCCGTGAAATAGTCGATCGTGATCAGGCCAGCCAGCAGGAAGATGTACTGCGGGACAAACGACATATAAAATACGACGCTTGCGGCGAGCAGAACCGGAACGCGCAGGCGCCCTGGTGAAAGGAAGTACAGGGCAACGGTTACTGCGAAAAACACACCGAATCTGAGAGAAAAGAAAGACATTGGAACTGCCTGACCAGGTCAGGATATGAGTGATCGGTAATCGGTCTTTCCATTCGGCAATCGGGGAATACACGGAATTGCGCGGATTTCGAATCCTGAAGGATGTAACCGCAGTCGTGCCGCGGCTTCGATGACACGCGCGGCTATTTCACTGGTTCCGCCTTCATGGAAGACCAGCACGCGTTCGCCTTGCCCGATTACAGCTACCGGCTGTCCGGCGGAAGTCAGCATCTCCTCCACATCGTCCAGATTGACACGCCAGCCAAAAAGCTTTACAAAACGCGCCTTTCTGCCGGTGATGTAGAAAAGGCCCCGGTCATCGTAGTGGCCAAGATCTCCGGTCGCGAGAACGCCATGCAGGAGGTCTCCGGCGGCCAGATCTTCCGGACATGTGCCGTAGCCCATCATTACGTTGGGTCCTTCATAGATCAGTTCGCCGTCCTCACCGGGGCCGCGGTTCAGGGAGTAGCCCGCGGGCTCTGCGCGCCTGACGCTAAGGCTTCCACCGGAAAGCGCAAAGCCTACAGACCGGGCTGCATCGGGCAGCAACTCGGGCGGCAGGCCCGAGATTCGGGCAGTGGCTTCTGCCTGGCCGTACATGACATGAAGAGCACCGCCGCGCTTTGCGATGATGCCGTAGAGCCTTCTCGTGAGATCCTCAGGCAGCCGCCCACCCGTCTGCACGAACTTCTTCAGCTGCGGCACGTTGAGCGACTCAAGGTCGAGCCGGTCCAAAACCTGATAAAAGTACGGCGTGCCGCCAATCGAATTGCATCCGCAGAAGCGGACGGAATCCCAAAAGGTGGGCGAAACGATTCGTTCGCGCGTGAGAACGAATCGTCCTCCTGCCAGAAGATTGGTGTTTATCACCGACTGTCCGTGTCCGTTGAACATCGGCGTGGTGAGCACGGCACAGTCGGCTTCCGAATTATTCAGCGCAACATTGATCTGTTCCGCATTTCTCAAAAGATTTTCGAAGGATAAGCGTACAAATCGGGGAGAGCCGGTCGAACCAGACGTGGAAATCAGAAGCGCCAGGTCAGGATGCACGGCGTATTGGTGTGGCTCGGGAGCGGTCCACATCAGCATATTGGAGTCAACTGACTCCGGCTTGCCATACCGGTTGCCGTGAATCCACGCGGATTCGCCAGGCTGTGGAACCGGGGCTACGATGAAATCCGGCTGAAAACGGTTGATCAGCTCATCTCTGAATATCGGGTCCAGTTCCGGATTCAGCGTCGTAACAGCGTGGCCGGCCTCCATCGCGGCAAGGTAAAAAGACAGAGAGCTTATGTTGTTCAGAGGGAACAAAAAGCCGAAAGCCTTTTGGCGGAACCGAAAGGTACCGATACAGGCGGATATCCGATCCAACAACTCCGACCTGTTGAACCACCGTCCCTCGGTGCTGTCGAAGACAGCCCTGGCGGTTGGGCTATGTGGTGCGCGGAAGAAACTCCGCTCAGCCAATCGGATAAGCTCCCAGCCTTTGCAGCGTTGCGACGGCGTCACTGTAGCTTCGCAGATCGATCACATCGCCAGGAGTCAACCATACATCGAAAGACTTCTCGATTGCAGTTACCAACTGGAGATGGGCTACGGAGTCCCACTGTCTTGTCGTGCGGGACGTTACAGTGACGATGTCGAACTTCGCTGGTAAAGCCAGTCCTGCGCGAAAGGGGGCATTTAGTCTTTCACTTGCTTCCAATGTTAAGCCCCGAAGGTCTGACCAACCCTTCAATATATGAGGATATTATAAAGAAGTCTTTATGTAAATTAATGCACTTATATTTTTTTGGATAGTGTTCCGCGGTGTAATAGTGGCGCAAAGGGCGAACTAATGCGCGCAGTTCACTGCGGCGGCGGGGGCGAACGGTGTACGTTTATTTTTATTCCGATCCCGATGCTCATGAGGTCCTCCCCATTTCGAAGGCGTCACCGTACTTCTTTCGCGTCAGTGTCAGTACGTCCTCACTGGTCGGTTCCGTAAAAGCGGGATCGGTGGTGACCAGCACGACGTGCGAATGGACCGCCAGGCGCGGTTTCCCGCGGTTAAAGACGGCTCCGGCCTCCTCGGGAGTCGTATGAAGGCCGATAATTGTTCGTGCCTGTTCCGATTTGCTGGGGAGTTCCGGTCTCGCCCAGGCGACTTCATGAATCAGAACGTCGGTCCCTTTCGAGAACGGATCAGATTCTCGCTCACAGGGGTATCACCGGAGACCATCACGGATCTGCCACCATAATCGACGCGATATCCGAGGGCCGGCTTTGCCGTCGCGTGATCGACTTCAAAGGCGGTGACCTTGACGCCATTTTTTTCGTAGACCACGCCCTGCATCAGGTCCTGTGCAAAATGACGGCCAGACCCTCGGGCGGGATACCTGTGTGCCGGTGGGTCCCCAAACTCGAAAGGGCCCGTTCCAATGGCCAAAAGGCGGCGGCAGCCAGCCGGTGAGCCAGAGATCAGGGACGCCGACAACATGGTCGGAGTGGAGGTGGGTCAGAAACAGGGCTGTAACCTGACCCAGGGTAATATGGAGCTGCCATAGCCGCACCAACGCGCCGCGACCATAGTAAATCAGAAGCTTTTCAGATCGGTCTCGACCAGAGTACTCGGGCCGGACCTTTGTCTGTTCGTGATGGGCTGCTTGTGCCCAGCAGGGTTACCCGGAGGTCCTGTGCCGGAGCAATGGAGCAAATGAAGAGGAGGAGCAAAGCCCCTTTGACGCTAAACCTGTACGCTGAGCCCCCGTCACGCCCCCTTGATCCCGACAGTTCACTAGTCTAAATCACCGGAGAATGCATCCGGGAACATTGTAAGAAGATGCGGCGGGAAAGGAGAGGGTTCCGGCACTCTTGGAGAGTTATCCGGAACCCCGCAGCTTTGCCTATTGCACAGCGATGGTCACGACGTTTGAACTTGCGCCACCGGCACTAATGCTGACCGGGACAGTGTTGCCTGGAGCAACGCCTGCAGGTACCAGTGCATTCACCTGATACAGGCCAACCAGGGTGGGCGCCAGGCCGGAGTAGCTGACCGTAGCCGCCAGACCGCCAATGCTCACCGTCGGCGTACTAACGGAGAACGAGAGGGGCGATGCCGTCGCCGGAAGGCCCGTGGAAGGCCGGTTCGTCACCGCTCCCAGACCGGTGCAGAAGATCGCGATGTAGCCGCCTCGCGCTGCCGGGCTGCCAGCGGCCGCGAGCTGGGCCGTGGCTGCCACCAGAATCGCCCCCTGACCGCGTCCCGACATATCGACGCTGAAAATGCCGGGCGCGGATGGCGCCAGATTCACCGTCTGTGCACTGGACACAACTCCGTTCACCATTGCGGTGATCTGAACTTGTGTCTGGCCCGCGAGTTCCCACGGGATTTGAATATTGGCCTGGCCAGGAGAGGCAAGATAAATGGGCGCCGCCTGACCACCGATGGAAAAGCTGCTTTGGGCCAGCGTGGTGGGCAACGGAATCGGAATGGTAGAACCTGACTGTCCAACGGAAAGATTGCTTCCGAAGACGGCGGCAATACTGCCCGCCACCACGGGAGCTGCGTAGCTGGCATCATTGACCACTCCGGACACAGAGATCACCGGTGAAGCAGACGCCGGCGCGGGCAAAGTCACGGCGCTGCCGCCGCCGGTATCGATGGTCACTGCGCCGCTCTGCGCAAGCGCTCTGCCATCCAGCGTGGCGCCTGTAAGCACTGATATGGAGACCGCAGCAAGAATATTGCCGTGGAAGACAGAGGTGGTTCCCAGGGTGGCTGAAGAGCCCACCTGCCAGAAGATGTTGGCTGCGCTCGCGCCGCCCGTCAGGATGACCTGGCGACCGGAGGTGAGAGTGAGCGTAGACGCGATCTGGAAAATAAAGACGGAGTTGGAGTCGCCCTGGCCATCGAGTGTAAGGTCCCCGGACGATACCGCCAGAGAAGACGTCGATTTATAAAGACCGGGAGTTAGGGTCTGCCCGCCTATATTTCCGGCCACTACCACAGGCGTTTGCCGGCCAGCGGCGTCATTGAAGGCGAGGGTCAAATCAGCCTGTGCCTGGGCAGAGACGGGTCCGCCTGCATAGACGTTCCCTTTTAACGTCACAGCTGGAACGCCGGGCACGAATGCCAGACCTGGATTGATGCCGATGTTGCCGGTGATGGTGCCTCCGCCGGTTACGGTGACGGTGGTGCCTGCCAGCGCAACGAAGGTTGAGTTCGATCCCAACGATACGGTCGCCTGCTGGGTCGCACCGGCGGTCAAAGCGCTCAGGCACAGAACGAACATCCCCTGAATGGGGAAAAAGCCGTTGAACTTCATCATGTCACTCACCCTTGCGAGAATGTGTTCTGTTTAAGGGCACCGACGTCCGGGCGTGCAGTGCACCGTCCGGCCATTCGTGACATGCTGCGGGAGAACGGGTATCTCGTCCTGTATCTCCCGCTAAATAGAAGGCGCTATTTTCCGTTTCTTACACAGACGTAATTGTCTTTAGCACGCGGCGTACCAAAGCTCACACATTCCGCTGGCTCCTACCGACAGCAGCCAGGATTACGGATTCGCGGGATTCACACGCTTTGTGAGCCTGTCTCTGAAACAGCGCGCGCTCAGGGTCTGACGAGAGATTGTAATGAGTGGCGAGCCAGGTTCGCGTTTCCGGATCGAGCCAGTCCAGCTCTCCCGCTTCAAGCATGATCAGCTGATACTTGCCTGACCGAATCTCACGGTTGATCCGCGTACCCACCTTCCGATAACCTGCCGGCACGAATTCGAAGTACATGTCGCCCAAATCGTCCAGCACGGGGCGCCCGGTTCTGAGCAGGAACTCCTGGCGGCGGCTTATCAGCACAGGACCGTGAGTGGACTCGATCTGTCTTACAACCTGCTGCGCCTGCTCGGGCGCATAGACGAGCCAGGTGGCGAAAGGGCGGTACTTCACGAAGTAAGGCAGGCTCAGCGCGAACAATAAACTGCAAGCCAGCAACGCCCTTCCACCTGACATGAACCGCGCGCAAACGATCGGCAAAAGGAGCGCAAGTTCGAACGCAAAGTTGTCCATGGAGCCGATTCCGCCCTGGAGTACGCCCGCGCACGCGATCGGGAAATAACAAGCCCCAAGTACATATAGCCAGATACCTGGGTACCCGGCTTTGGGCCTCTGCCTGATCAGTTCCCAAAATGCCATGATGCCGCACCCCAGGATGACACTTGAAATCGCGTACGACGTAATAGCGGATAGCGCCGTAATGGAGTAACCGACCGAAAACCGATGGGCGTTCAGTGACAGAGTCCGGAGATACCACCCGTTTGTCACCAGATTCAGCCACACTGACAGCAGACCGACAGGCGCCAGCGCTACGGCAGCAAGCAGAAGAGCCGCTCTGATCTCACGCTTCCAGAGCAGAGTCAAGCTTAGTCCCGCCAGGACAAACAAGCCGTGCTGCTTACAAAGAATAGCCGCGCACAGCACCACGCCACACGCCAACAGATAACCAGCCTGGCCTCTGTCCAGGTAAAGACGGAACAGGCAGCAACCCGAAGCGGCAAGGAACACCAGCAAAGCGTCCACTCGAATTGAGCACAGATAGCCGGAGAAAAACACCTGCAGACACAGCCAGCTTGAGAACACGACATAGCCCTGAAGGCGATTCAGGTTGATAAAGCCCGTCAGCAAAATCCCGGTGACGCAGATCAGACCGAAGTTCAGGATACGTGGATAGAAGAGAACCCGCCGGGTCAGATCGTAGATCGTCCCGAAAAACACTCCGGCAAGAGGAGGAAAGATATACGAAACGGCCTTGTCGCGCTCAGGATCCGGATACAACTGCGCCGGGTTGATCCAAACGGAGACACCCTGGAGCAGAATGTTTCCCTCCATAGTGTCCGCCTCATACGGGTAGAGAACGGCCCTTAGACACACGAGAAAACTCATCACGGTGGTTGCCCACATCAGAACCACCGCCGTACGGAATATGCCGGAGGTTCCCGCGCGCCATAGCTGGAGGGCTGCCCGCCCCAGGAGAACTGCGAACAGCGATGTAATCAGCAGAGCGTGAACGGAGACCGTCTCACCTGCGTTGCCTTTATATGTAAGCGGAGAATCGCGGATGAGCAGATGCAATACGATGGCGAACAGAATGAGAACGATGACGTCCACAATCGTCAGTGGCGAGCTTGCGAAGGTTGACCTGGGAACAGCATCTGCACGTGTGGAATCCACCACCTGATTTTACGCACGGGAGCAGGAAATCCTGTCCATTTCGGCGCGTTGCTTTGTACGGTAGATCCCGATATAAAAGGTTGTGCCAGGTGATGTGATCATCTTCCGTCGCCCTGGGCGAATGCAACAACCGATGGCGCCTCTTCCGGTCCGTATACGGTGTAGCGATCGTAGTCCGGATAACGCTGGCCGTCCGCAGTAACTCCCGCGATCATCCATAACAACGCACCCGCTCCCTGACTATCGGAAATCTGCCTGAGCCAGGTCCGGAATACTGCATCGCGTGCAACGCTGCCGACCTCTTGGCGGTAACCGAATTCTTCAATCAGCATCGGCTTGTTTGCGCGCTGGCCCGATTCAATGTGCTCCCTGATCCAGCGCGTGCCAAATTCCGCCGGAGCCTCGCCTGAAGAGTAATCCGGGTACAGGTGGCATGTGCCAAAGTCGATGGACGGGATCTCCAGAAGCCTCTCACAGTCCACACCGAATGAGCCATTGTACAGCTTACGGCCAAAAGCGAACCTGCGCTTGAAGAAGCCCTCGTCACCTGGGCCAATCAGATGGTTCGCATCAAGCCCTCTGATGAACGAACTGATCTCGTCCGCCCACTCCAGCAGCGTATCCGGGTTGCCGCAGCGCGGCTCATTCGCGAGTTCCCAGGCGAGAATCGCGGGTTCGTCTCGGTATTGTCTGCCCGTTCGGGTATTGACGCGCAGCAAAAGGTGCTCAATGTAATTCCGGTAGGCGTTCTTCACTTCCGGATGAAGATAGAACTGGTCCCTGCCAGTCAATCCGAACCACTGCAGATATTGATCCACTCCCCCAAAATCATCCCAGTAGTTGACCAGAGGAAGGATCAGATGAATGCCGTGCTGCTCTGCCAGAAAGATCGTGCGGTCCAGGCGCTCCAGACCGGTGGCGCCATCATTCACTTCCGGTTTGCCCGTGGTCGCATTCTGCCATTGAAAACAGACACCCTCTTTGGCGTCGGCAGGAACGGTTCCGGGCGCAGCAACGCCGCACTCCAGAAATGCCCAGGTTCGCAATGTATTCAGACCCATTCCGGCCGCCAGTTCGAATACGGACTGCACCATCACATCGGATTCGAAGCCAAGGTAATAATTGTTGGCGCCCGCCACGCGAAACCGCTGCCCATTCCGGGTGAACTGGCTCCCGCTGGCGCGGATAAAACCCGGGTCAGGCGCCATTTCGATTCCTTTCGCGGAAAGTCACCTTATATTAGCCGTTTGCAAGCCAAACTCGCCGGGCTACACTGGCAGGACAGGAAGCGATCCAGATC
>JAUZEU010000553.1 GCA_030838885.1 Bryobacterales bacterium
CTTCTGTATGCTGGCCCTTGCATTAACCATGAGACTCCATGCTCAATCCATCTTTGGAGCGATCGTCGGGACTGTAAAGGATGCCTCTGGTGCTGTGATAGGCAAGGCCAATATCCAGGTGACCAATACTGACGAGAACACCACCCGATCAGTTATCAGCGACAGCAAAGGTGATTACGAAGGGCTGAACCTGAAGCCCGGTCATTACAGCGTCACCGTAGCCCAGCCTGGCTTTCAGGAGTCCACCGTGAGCGCAATTGAATTGGACGCGCGCCAGACCAACCGTGTTGACTTCAGATTGCAGGTTGGTTCACAGGCGCAAACCCTGAATGTGCAGGCACAGTCGGGCATCGTCGCGTCCGAAACGGATGCGATCGCTTCGTCCTACGGCTCAGAGATGTTAACGACGCTGCCGGCGAACTTCCGCGCGTCCACCAGCACCACTCCTTATCCGCTGCTCACCACACTCCCCGGTGTGCAAAGTGACAGCGGTCACGATACGTACCTTTCGATTCAAGGCGGCCTGCCAAACCAGTCCGAGCTCTCCATCGATGGCATTTCCGCGCAGAGCGTGCGCCAGAACCGGCCCCTGATCGAGATCTTTCCGTCCACCGAATCTATTGCCGAAATCAAGGTTCAGGGGGTCGGAAATACCGCTGAATACGGCTCTGCGGGCGATATCACAACAGTAAGCAAGAGCGGGACGAACACGTTCCACGGTGCGGCCGCATGGTATTACCAGAATACTGAGTTCGACGCGGTTCCGTTCGGTTCGAACAGCAAGCCCGCCAAAGAAGTGAATGATTACGCCTTCTCAGCCGGGGGGCCGGTGATGATCCCCAGACTCTACAGCGGCAGGAATAAGACGTTCTTCTTCGGCACTTACGAAGGGCTCCTGTATCCGCGCTCTTCCACCATCCAGAACTTCGTCCCGACCGCTGCCATGAAGAACGGCGATTTCAGTCACGAAGGCGCCGCGGTGGTTGACCCCACAACAGGAAAACCGTTCCCCGGCAACGTGATTCCGCAGAACCGGATCAATTCAATCGCGCAGACCATACAGAAAACCTTCTATCCGGATCCGAATACCGGCGACCTCACGATCGCACACTCGAATAACTACAACACCAACAAACCTTCCGATATCCAGTCGAAGCAGTTTGACGTGCGCGGAGACCATTACTTCACTTCTTCGCAATCGGTGTTCGCGCGCTTCAGCCTGAAGAATGCGACCATTCTGAATGCCAATAACATTCTGGAGCCTACCGTCAACGGCACGCAGCAAAACCGGTCGCTGGTGGCTTCGCACAACTACGCTATCCGGCCGAACCTGCTGAACGAATTTCGCCTGGGATACACGACGGATAGTCCCGGCAGCAGTTCTTCTTTCAATGGTGCGGCATTTCAGAAGTCTTTGGGCTTTGTCGGTTTGCCCTCCACGCCGTTCAACGGAATTACCAACGTCAGCTTCAACAACCTCACGAATCTGGATGTCGGCCGTCTCGACGGAACTGAACTTTACCGGACCTTTGTAGTAAATAACAACATCACGCTAACCCTCGGCACGCACACGCTGAAGGCTGGATTCGATTTCCGATCGATGCGGTCCAGGACCACGCTCGGCTTCACTGGCTCCGATAACTACGGCAACGCAAATTTCACTGGAACTTTCAGCGGCACCGACTACGCTGATTTCCTGCTCGGCCTGCCCGCCAGCACCTCATATGGCGATGTGCAGCACGACAACGACGGTTACTCCCAACGCTATCAGGCATTCGTGCAGGACAGCTGGCGGTTCAGCCCGAAGCTGACGATCGAGTATGGCGTTCGATGGGATTACAATCCGCCTTTTCACGACCAATTTGGCTACGTCGGCAACTTCGACCCGAGCGTGCCCAGAACAGGAAGGGTCATCTACCCGGACGGCTACGGTAGTCTGCTCGCGCCGTCTTTGCTGCTCGCGGTAAACGCATGCCCGGGAACACCGAATCTGCCAGGCGCCGGCCCTGGCCTGCCCGGCATTCCGTGCACTCCGTTTGTAACGAATAAGCAAGCCGGCCTGCCGGACGGTCTTCGTAAGACGTATCAGTTCAACTTCTTCCCGCGCTTTGGGTTCGCCTACCGGCCCTTCTCAGACGGCAACACGGTGGTGCGTGGGGGTTTCGGACTATATAACGCTCCGCTGCTCGGCGCGTATCCGCAGACAATTACGGCTCCGCCTATTTCGGCACTGCCAACGCAATTAACCTGAAGAACCCGTACATGATTCAGTGGAACATGTCGGTGGACCGCAACATCGGTTTTAACACCGGCGTCCGGATCAGTTATATCGGTTCGCACTCGGTCAACCTTGGCTGGGCGCAGAACTACAACCAATCTCCTTATTCAACTACCTTCTATGCGCAGCAACCGCTCAGTTCGCGCCCGTTCCCCTATTGGGGGCCGGAAGTGGAAAACCGCGACTCCGGCGGCACTGCCTTCTATCATTCCCTGCAAGCTGAAGCAAACCGCCGGTTTCGCAACGGTCTCACCTTCACAGGGGCTTACACTTTAGCGAAGAACATCACCGACACAGGGGGGCCGAATCCCACAAGCTTTGGTGGTGAGACCGGGAACGGCCGTGTACTGGACGCATATAACCGGGCCGGCAATCGCGGGGATGTTTATGGCACGCGTCGGCATCGTTTCATCTCGACGGCTGTCTATGAACTGCCCGTGGGACGTGGTCGCGCTTACCTGAACAGCACAAACCGGCTGATCGATGCTGTTGCCGGAGGATGGCAGATCAGTTCCATCTTCCTCGCGCAGTCGGGCCCCTACGAAACGCCATATTTCAGCGGCGGGGATCCCTCAGGCACCGGCTCAGGTTTTTACCGTAACCAGCGCCCCGACCGCGTTGCCAACAGCGTGCCGTCAAATCAGAATCGTGATAAGTGGGTCACGCGAAGCGCGTTCGTCTGTCCTGGCCAATCGGTTGGCCCAAACCAGTACAAATGCAGCACGGGCATCAACCCGGCTACCGATCTGGCTCCCATCGGGCGATTCGGGAATTCCGGCGTTGGTATTGTCCAGGGGCCCGGCACAGTCAATCTTTCACTGGGGATGAGCAAGGCGTTCACGATTCACGAAAGGCTGAGCGTGCGCGTCAATGGCTCGTTCACAAACGTACTTAATCACACTAACTTGGCGGATCCGATCCTGAGCCTCACAAACGCGAATTTCGGGAAGATCACAACCGCCGTCGGTACTGAATTCGGCGGAGCGCGTACAGGGCAGGTCGGCGTTCGCATCGAATTCTGATACTTAACGTTTTTGTAACGTTTTCTGCATTGTGCTTTCACACACACCTGCTTTAATGAGATAGGTATGGAACCAACTACAGCATCTGCAATCCAGTGTATTCATCAGGTGCCCGGTCGGCTTCGCGCCCGGGTTGCCGGCCTTAAGGGAAGCCGGGCAGCTGCGATCGCGCTTGAGGGAGCACTCGAGGGGAAGCGCGGCATCAAGTCTGCCGAAGTCAGCATGCTCACCGGCTGCGTCGTGGTTCGTTACGATCGAACAAACACCACTGCCACAGCTGTTTTAGGCATTCTAAACAGCACCCATGGCACCGAACGCCGGGCACTCACTCCAGCAGTGCACAGCGTTTCCCGCAAGCATGCGCCCGTTCAGCCGCGTATGCGGCGTGCAGTCACAAAGCTGCCACCCTGGCTTATGCAAAAAATGCTGGAGAAGGCGTTCGAGATCGCCCTGGAGCGTTCTGTTGTCATGCTGATCGCTGCGATTCTTTAGTACCTGAGAATCGGCCGGATGGAGTTGATAGTGGCCAGAAGCGCGGACCCGTTGCTGATCAGAGCCGTCAGATTTGGGCTCACCATTCCCGTCGGCAGCGCCAAGGCCAGGGCGAGGGTGTTCAGGCCTGCGATCATCATATAATTCTGCCGGATCAGCGACATTGATTGCCGGGAGATCTCGATCGCCTGAACCAGTTTCCACAAGTTATCCTCCATCAGAACGACGTCGGCGGATTCCTGCGCGACATCGGCCCCGTTCTTCATAGCGATCCCGATATCGGCGTACGCGAGCGCCGGCGAATCGTTGATGCCGTCTCCCACCATCGCTACCATGAAGCCGTCACGCTGCATGTGGCGTATGATCTCCGCTTTTTCAGCCGGCATCGCTTCCGCAACAAAGTGATCGATTCCAAGCTGCCCTGCCACTGCGCGGGCTACCGTTCCGTTGTCACCCGTCAGCATCACCGTACGCTTTACACGGCACCTCTGGTGCAATGCCTGGATCACGGCATGACTTTCGGGCCGAATACTGTCCGCATACGGAATTATCCCTACCAGTGCATCGTCCACAGCGACCAGCAGCGGTGAGCAGCCACGCCGGCTGACATGAACCAGGTCGGTGCGCGCCCGCCCGAGAGCAATGCCCTTACGCCGCAGAAAGCGTTCGCTCCCCACATGCACGAAGAAACCGTTTACCCGCGCACTGACGCCCATGCCGATTTCATAATCCGAACCGGACCGGCGCGGAATCTCGATTTTCTGTTCGAGCGCCTTGTTCACCAGCGCGCGCGCCACCGGATGTTCAAGGCGCTGTTCCGCCGCCGCAGCAAGCTCCAAGATATGTCTGTGCGGAAAGTAGCGATGATCATACGAGATCACGTCGAGCATCTCCGGCGACCCGGTAGTCAGAGTTCCCGTCTTATCGAACACCACAGTCTCCGCTTTGGCCAGTTTCTCGACGTGGCTTCCGCTCCGGATCACAATGCCCTGTCTTGCGGCGTGGGTCATTGATGCCAGGACTGCGGTAGGCGCGGCAACGCGCATTCCCGTCCCGTAATCAATAATTGTCATTGAGAGGAATCGGTTCAGATCTCCTGTGATGCCAAACAGACCGAGACCCAGCGCGAGCTGCGGCGCCACCAGCCGATCGGCGATCTTCTCCGCATAGTTCTGGATCCGCGTCTCACCTACAGGCGCCGCTTCCACCAGATGTACAATCTGCGCAGCCGTCGTGTCCGCACCCACTCGCTGCGCCCGCACCACCAGCTTTCCTTCGCGCACCACTGTCGCCGCGTATACATGCTGCCCGCGGGAGCGCTTCACCGGCAGCGACTCACCCGTAATAGTCTTCTGATCGAGGGTAGCTTTGCCACGCTGTATTTCTCCATCAACCGGAATCAGTTCGCCTGGGTATATCACGACTTCATCACCAGGCTTGAGCGACGTGACTGCAACCCGCACTACCTCATCCCCCCGCAACAACCACGCCTTCCTTCCCTGGTAATCCAGCAGTTCGCTAATGGCGCGCTTCGACCTTCCAGCCGTCAGTTCGCGTATCCAGTTGCCCAGGCGGATCAACATGATCATGACCGCCGTTGTCACAACATTCGCCTGTGCGAGAGCAATTAAAATCGCGAGTCCGTCCAGGAAATCTACGTTCAGCCGACGCTCCCGGCGCAGAACGCGCAGCGCCGAGATCCACGTCGGCAGCGCATTGTACAGCAGCAGAGGAAGGTTGAGTACGAGACTAAACGGGCCAGGCACAAGTGCCAGCGCCAATGAGATTGCCGGCTTAATGACAGCACTCTCTTCCGAAACAATTTGTGCCAGATTCCACGATCCGGTCGGCACTGCGGTCGTCTCACCGCCAGAGCCCGAAGCTTCGGCATTCGCCTCGAGACCTGCAATATCGCTCACCCTGATGGTCGCCAGGATCGCGCCGGCCAATTCGCCGCGTTCCGGATCATACCGGACCATAAGCGATGCGCAGCCGGAGTTCCAGCGCGTTTCAATCACGCCACATTCTTGCGTGAGAACAACAACGCAGCCTTCCGCAGCCTTCGCGGAGCGCCGCAAAGCAGGCACGCGGAGACGCAAACGTCCCCGGATCGAATGTCGAACTTCCAGTTTCATGGCGATTTCAGATGCCTATGCCGATTCGTCGTGTGTGGCGTCGTCTCGCCGATCTTTCGTTAAACGTGTTGCGTCGCTGTCCGGATGAGGCGCAAGGTTTGTATGCAGCGCAACAAAGGAGTGGAAAGAAAAAATAGAAAGCGTGACCCACAGCGGAGTCGTAGCCGCTACTCCCATGGTCACAATGCTCAGGGCCGCTACTCCCAGTGGCAGGAGTACATTGAGGTCTACACTATTGTCGGTTGCCTCTTTAATCGCAAGATTGGCCCTTTTTGTCTTGTCGATGATGATTTCTGCCGTCTTCGAACGCGAAGCCAGGTAATCGGCTTCCCTGCGGGCATCAGAAGCAAATTGATTCACTTCGGAAGAGTCCGACTGACTCAACGTAAACAAACCAGCCTCCGCCGCGAATTGCGCGAGCCGATCGCGAACTTCGTGGTGGGGAGCGGGGGAATGGTGCAGCAGCACGCTGCCAGTCAGAGGGTTCACCTCTACTTCGTGAACCCCCGAAACACTCGCCAGAGCTTTGCGAACCTGCGCGAGGTAGGCGTGCTTGTTTCTGGCCGCCGGGAGCTTGAGCCGCAAGCGCCCGTGCGTCTGGTGTACAACGTGCGCGGTATGAACCATGGATCTGTTTTCCTGAACGGCGAAAGCTGAATCAGTCTTTGAACTAATCTCCGGCTTCGGGGCTCCCGCCCTCAGTCGGCGCCGCTGCCGTACCGCTCCTCGTAGTTCTCTTTGTCCTACCGGACTCCCGTTCAGCAGCGGGCCCCGAAGCGTCTCCCGGGGTCGGCTCGGACGCAGTCGTTACAGGCGATGCTTCCCCTTGTCTGCCATCAGTCCCTTCCGGCTCGTGCTCGGCGCGAACCTCGGCGACCACGTCCTGAAACTGTTCGCTCATCTCGGCGACTGTCTCACGCGTCCTGGCGGCCACACCGTACCCCACCCGGACCGCTGATCTCAGCAGTGGTCGCATGGCTGTACCGATCTTTGGCACCAGACTCGGAAACGCCATGGCCGCAACTCCGAGCGCCACTCCAGCCAGTAATTCTTCTTCGATGAGCAGCACTCCAAGTCCAACGAGTGCCACTGTCCCAACGTAGGAACCGATACCAGGCCGTCCGTCCTCTTTGGAGTACCGAGGCCGTGCTGCCATTTGATTGTCCTGAACACTTTCGATTTCGGGCATCGTATACCTCTCCCGTCCTCAGTATGCGATTGTTGTTGAGGAAATATAACACTACAGGGCAGCTCGTAACAGCGACGAGTAACGTTCAGCCCAGACAGGTCGATAACGCGTGCGCAACCGCGCAGGCGATCGTTAAAATAGCCTTAAGAATATCGGATGCTTCCCACCGCTGAAGTCGTCCATCACGTTCGCGGAAGAGTGCGACTGCGGCTCACGGGCGCCAAACAGAGCCCTGGGCTTCTTGAACGCGTAAGGCTTTCTATTCTTACCATGCCCGGGGTCATTCACGCTGATGCTCATCCGCTCACGTCGAGTATCGTAGTGCTATATCGGTCTTTTGATCCGCAGAAATTTGTTTGCGAGTTGGAACAGTTAGGTCGAGCAGAACGGCTGTTTGATCTGCAACAGCCAAAAGCCGCTCCAGGATCTTCGGTTCCTGCTCCCCCCTTCCCCCAGGGGAACCGCATTCGAAAGATCGCGGGACGATCACTGCTTGCCCTTGGCGTGGCCGGCGTGTTGCTCCCCGTGATTCCCGGCACGCCCTTTCTGCTGGCCGGCGCCGCCGTGCTTGGCTCAAGCGATCCCCTCATCGCACGCGCCTCCCAATTGCTGCGAAAGGCAGGCACTTCCGAGTTACTCCGCAAGTTAGTCAAATTAGTACGATGATCAACGCGCCGGAGTTGTGACGAGACGAGAGCTAATCGCGGCCCGGGTTACCGAGCTTTACCATTCCATCTCTATAGTTCACGGTCACCGTCAGATTCCGCAGGACGGAGTACCCGATTGCGCCCGCGATCTCGGTTCCGTTGCGCGAGCTGATTGCAGAGGTGTCGAATGTGGCATATTCAAAACCCATAAGACGCCGGTTCCCCAGCCGAATACTCACCGGAGTAGAGGGAACAGCGACATCCTGCCCTCCCTGCGCGCCGCTGAAGGTGGCTGGACGACCATGCTCAGACAGAAGCTTGCGGGAAACCATGGTGTACGGAGAACCGGAGTCGAGAATGAAATATCCGTTGGCGTGCCCGTTGACGGTTCCACGCAGGAGAAGCAAACTTCCCAGCCGATAAGCTTGCAGGCAATCCTCGCAAGCCATGCCGGCTTCGCTATGATTTCCTGCCTGATCCGCGAAGGGGGCCAATTCCAGCGTGCGCGCCCGTGCGTCCAGTCGGATCAGAAAGTCCTTGAAGACATCCAGGCCAATCCAACCATCCGCTTCCCGAGTCATATCCGTTTCGCTTACATCGAGCAGTACATTGGCGATCTTCAGCCCGCCTGTCTCGAACGATTCGGCACGGGCAATGCGAGCCAGTCCCGGCTTAGCCGAGCCAAACCCTGAAAGCACCGCGTCACCGAGAAACGCCAGATTGGCTTGAGATCCCGCAGAAGCATTCAGGACGATGCCGGCGGCGCCCGTATCCACAATTAGTTTCAGCTCTCTGCCGCCGTTGATTCTGGCGCGAAGCGACAGTCCAGCCGTCCGGATGTTGGCCGTCCCTATATTGGAAAGAGGAATCCGATAAGTCTGGTAGGGACTGTTCAGAGCTGCCACGCTCGTTGTCTCTGTCTGCTCCGCAACGTGTAATCTCGCCCTGACATCCTCGTTTCTGGCATCCCCCGCAAATGCCAGGAAATTACGCAACAGCATCTTCCGCGCGCCCGGGCTCTGCACTACGTCCGCAAAGGCCAGAATTGCGTCAGGATCGCGCGGCGCAATCTGATAGGCCGCCGAATAGTGGTGGGCGGCCCGTTGCACATCGGAAAGGAGCATGGCGAGTTTTCCCATCCCGAGGTGCCCTTGCACGTTGCTTTTGTCGAGATTCAGTGCCTGGGAATACGCCGTTCCCGCATCTTCGAAGCGCGCTTCCCGGAACATGCGGTCTCCGAGAGCGCTCATTTGCGCAGACCTCGCTTTTGGGTCTTTAACGACGTCCGCAGGCCAGGTATCCGGCGAAGCCAGCGACAACCACAGCGTGAGAGCAGTACCGACAGCGAAGCCCAGCATCGAAGCTGGGCTTAGTATAACGGAAATGTTTCAAATACGTCACAGTCAGATGACGGTTAGATAAAAAGTGGAGGTCGCCTCGGCGGGAACGAGGCTATTTGCCTACAACCATCACCTCGAAGGAACCCTCTCTCACGGATCGTTTTGGCCTGCTGTTCGCGTCCGCCGCGGGAATAACGTCCACCTGCGCGGCCGGCAGGAATATCTTTTTCGTTTTGGTGTCGAATGCGAGGGTCTTCGCGCTTGCCTGAGTAGTGATCGCTCCCGCGTCTTCGAACTGGTCCGCAGACTTCTCGTGGAATACGCTTATGACTCCATCACCGCCACATGAGAAAAAGATCGTCTTCGTGGTGGGGTCGAACGCGGCAAAGTCCACACCTTTACCAATGGGAAAGCTGGTGATCACCTTGCCTGAACCCGCATCCATCACCACCATCTTCGGCTCTTCGCGAGTGCCGATAAACAGACGATTGCTCTTTGCATCGTAAGCAAGGCCCGTCGGCGTTTTGGCCACTCCAATGGGGAACCGTTTCCTGACCTCAAGCGACTTCGGATCGAACACAAGCACTTCGGCCTTGTCCTCAAGATTGACGTAAATGAGACCGTCTGCACCAATGACTGCCTGTTCTCCATCACCTTCGGCTTTCACCGTGCCAACCAGCTTGCCAGTGGCGGCATCGATTGCGCTGATGTCGTGCGATCCATGGTTATTCGTGAAGACGCGCTTCGAACCGGTGTCGTAGTAGATCCCGTCCGGGCCCTTCCCGACATCGATTTTCCCCATCGGCTGAAGAGTCTTCGCGTCGAAGATCGAAACCTTGTTCTCCGCGCCGTTGCTCGTGAAACCACGGTTTGTACCTGTGGCGATCGCGATTCCGTGCACTCCCGGAGTGTCCTTGATAGTGCCCAGAACTTTGCCTGAGTCCGCATCCAGAACTTCAACCTGTGTCCCGTGCGAGATGTACAAGCGGCGCGCCGCGCTGTCGATCGCGGCGTAGTCCCAGCCCTGGGTTCCCGCCATTGGGTAGTGGCCGACCACCTTATAGCCAGTCTCGGCATTGAGCCCAACGCTGCAGGCTGCAGCCGTGAGCAAAGCGATTCGAAGTGTTCTCATTTTCTTTCTCCTTCAACTACTTTACGGTCGTTATACGGGCCGCCCTCAACTCGGCTCTCGCCGAGTCGATTTCGGGTTTCAGAGCCGCGTTGTTCAGCAGCATGGTTCCAACGGCTACGCCAAGCGCATGGCTGGCGTCCACATCGGAGTGATAATGTTCAGCGCATACCTCGCGGCTGTAACCATACTCTGACGCCCTCGCCTCGATCGCCTGCGCCTTCTCCGGAATCAGTGTCGCCAGGACGACACCCACGGAATAACCGAGTGTTGCATGGCCGCTCGGGTATGACCTGCGAACTCTCCCGCCAGGCTTTGCCGCGCCGGCCCGGACCGCAGCGGGATCGCAATTGAGATCAGTGATGGAGGTGTCGATCACCGCCGGGAAAACGCGATGAAAATACTCCTTAGCTGCACTGGCAGCGACGGACTGATCATTTTCGACATCCGCCAGCAGTCTTGCGGTTGCAGGCAGCGCCTTCAGGTCGAATGCCGGACCGATCACATCGGAGAACGCAGTGGCATCTTCATGGTCCTGGTCCCATTTGGCCTGAGTGAATCGCTCTGGCGTGCGGTGGTTGAGCAGCCGCTTCAGGTCAGCCATTTCCTGTACCTGTGCTTCCGAGCCATCTGCGGGAGGAGGCGGCAGGAGGCGCGCCGGGTTGATGTCCGCAGGGGTCAGGAATTTCAACTTCTTTGGGCCGGGGGCCGTCTGCCCCCAGGCGGTCAGAGCCGACAATGCCAGAGCGAACAGGGTGATTTGTTTTGTCATTATGCCTTCTTAGAATTTCAATCTCAGCGAAAACTGGAACTCCCGCGGCGTTCCGCCGCCGGTAGCGGATCCGTTGCTGACTGTCGTCGTGATGTGTCCGAAGCTGGGGTCGATGCCTGTCGCAATCCCGGTTCCTGGATCTGTTACGGGACTTCCCAGAGAGCCGCTCGGGTCCCCGAACTGAGCCCGATTGGCGGCGTTGAACACCTCCGCGCGGAAGTCGGCCGCTACACGCTCCGAAATCCGGAAGCTCTTCGTCAACCCGAGGTCGAGTTGCATAAATCGGGGGCCGCGAATCAGGTTGCGTCCGGCATTTCCCCAGGTATTGTTCAGGGGCACTGTGAAGGCGAGTGGGTTGATCCAGTTGTTGATGGACTGGTCTGAGGGAACCACAGAGACTCCGCCAACGTAGTTCGGACGCTCGAACGTAGAACCGTTCTGCAATGAGAGTCCGTCGGGGAGAGAAGCGGCGGAACGCGTTAGGGTTACGTTCACCGGATTGCCCGAACGAGCCGTCCCCAGTCCGGTGAGTGACCACCCGCCGACGAGGAGGTCAGTGACGCCGGCACGGTTCATATATGTCCGGCCCTTTCCGAATGGAATGTCGTAGAGTGCGTTCGCCGAGAAGGTGTGCCGGACGTCGAAATCGGCGCTGGCCACCTCGCACGACCGGCACGCCGTGTTTTGAGCGTAGTCCGCTTCGCCGCCGCCCGTGGAGCCATCATTGATGCCATGGGACCACATGTAATTCGCGGAAAACGACAAGCCCGACTGAAAGCGGCGCTTCAAAGAAGTCTGCCATCCGTGAAAGTGGCTGTTATCGCCGGCGCCCTTTACGTCGATCGGACCGAAGGCGGTTAGCGGCCGGGTGCCGGTTGCCGGATTGATCAGATTCACATACGTTCTGCTGAACTGGTGGTAGGCATGATAGCCAAGATAGCCGGTGTCCAGAACAAAGCCTTCGGGCAACGCTGTTTGTACCTGCAAGCCCCACTGGTCGACAACAGGATCTTTCCGGTTACGGTCCAGAGCACGTGGCGTAACAGCGACATTCCCCGCAAGAGGAATGAACGCATCAATGGGGAAACTGAGATTCGAAAAGCTCGCGCTCGAGAGGCTTGATCGCTGCGTAAAGTTGTCGCTCGGAGCATTCAGATCTCCTAACTGACCCTCGCCGTAATACCTCCCGTATCCGGGCCGGATCACCGTTTTGCCGCCCAGGAACTTAGGTGACCAGGCCAGGCTTATGCGCGGTTCCAGATCCTTCGTATTCGGGAAGGTGAAGAGCGAGCCCTGCGGACAGAATCCGCCACAGGAGGAAAGATCGAAAGCAAACGATCGGCCATACTGTTCGTGAAATACGCTGAAAAACTCATACCGCAGGCCGAAGTTCACCGTCAGGTTTGGCTGCGCCTTCCAGGCATCCTGAATGTAGCCGAATTCCATGGTCTTGCGCAGGCCATGCATGGGAACGCCACCGATCAGGTTTGCCTGGTCCAGCGTGTTGGCCTCAAAGTTGGCCAGCGACGCATATACCAGCGCGTTCTCAGGAGCCTGGCTGTAGTTGTAAGCGACATGCTTGATTTCTATGCCGGCTTTGATGGCGTGCGCCCCGCGGGTCCAGGTGAAGTCGTCTTTGAGTGAATAGGTTGTGGGAGAGCTTACCGAATTTCTGGCCTGGTTTAACTTGGTCAGGCCGGGAACAGAAACTGAGTTGAAGACCTTCGTCACGTCGAAGAAATGACTGTCGATGCTGGCCACCGCATGGATCCGGTTCACGCCCAGCTGCACCACATTAAACATGGCCGGAGAAAACACGTGCGACAGATTGATTGTTCCGTTCATCGGCGCCGCATCCGTTACCGATCTGTCAAGCAGCACTCCGCTGGGAGATGTCAGCATTGCCCTGTCGATGTTGTAGCGTGCAAAGAAATTGGTCGAATCGGAAATGCGATGGTCGATGCGGATGAGTCCCGAATGTTCGTCGTTCGTCACGTTTCCAGTGGTGATGAAGCGCGAAACAGTCGGCGAGAAAATGCTGTTTCCTACTGGAAAAGCGCTCAGAATCGGTGCGAGCGCGGGAGATTGCGCCAGAATCCTGGAGCGTTCAGCGTCGCTTGGCACGCTCCCGATCAGCGTATTGCCCACTCTCTGCTTCAAGCCTTCGTAAGCCGCGAAGAAGAATGTGCGGTTTCTGATGACGGGTCCGCCAATGCTTCCTCCATACTGGTTCAGGCGCAACGGGGGAAGCGTCGCGGGGTCGAACGGACCGCGCGAATTCAGCTTGTCGTTGCGGATATATTCGAACACGCTGCCGTGGAAAGCATTGGACCCTGACTTCGAGATCACCTCAACCTGGCCCCCGGCGGTTCCGCCCGTATCTGCCCCATAAAGAGCGGTGTCCACCTTGAATTCGGCAATGGCCTCCGTCGAGATCTGCAGGCGGAAACTGGCATTCGGGGCCTGGTTCGAGATGCCGCTTGCGTCGACGCCATCAAAGCGATAGTTATTGTCGTCTGCGCCGCGGCCCGCGAAACGGATCGACTTCTGCGTGCCACCGCCACTGTCAATCGCACCCGGAACGAGCGCCATGAGGCTGGTCCAGGCGCGGCCATTCAGGGGTAGATTGGCGACCTGAGCTTTCTCGAGCACCCCGCCGACCGTGGAAGAGCTTTCTGAGAGGGCAGCCGTCTCCGCCTCCACTTTCACTTCCTGAGCACTGGAGGCAATCTGCATTTCGGTATTGATGGTGCGCGTTTGGCCGACGACCAGTTCGACTCCGTTATATGCCGCAGTGGCGAACCCATCCCTGACGATCTTCAGATCGTACACGCCTACCAGAAGACCAGGGATCAGAAATGAACCCGAATCATTAGTCCTGACTTCCCGGTGAAACCCGGTAGCTTTGCTATGGATTTCTATGGTCGCGCCCGGAATCGCTGCCTTCGCCGGGTCAGTGACAATCCCGGTTACAACGGCACGCTCCTCCTGCGCCACCGCGGAGAACGCAAAGAGAGCCACAAGGAAAGTAAATGCGAGTGAGCGTTGCATATCGGATGTGTCTCCTGACTTCGGGTCGCGTTATTTTTCCCAGCCGAAGGTGGCCATCATGATGTGGAAAACATCGGTGTTGGACATGAAGCCACGGACGCGGTCAGAGCCGGGCCCCTCGGCAAGCAGGGGAACTTCTTCTGCGGTGTGCTCATCTTCAAGCGATACTGCCGAACCGATCCCGGTGTGGTCGGATGCTTTGGATGTCTCGGTCAGGCTCTCGCCTTTGATTCGCAGATCGTAGGAATGATCGGCCGTGAAGAGAATCAAAGTGTTGCTCTTCATGGCTTCCGTGGTGGCTGCGACGGCTTTATCGAGGGCGAGGACGCGCTGCAGGGAAGTGCGGGTCTTGCCTGTGTGACAGTCTGAATGCGCAATCAGAAGAAACCCTTTGGGGTTCTTGGACAAGCGGCCAATGGCCTGCTGAACGGCTTCGTTAAAGTCAAATTCCGCGTCGTCAAAGAGGGCTATCACACGGCCTTTGCCCTGGTCCGGTTTGGCCAGACCAGCCAGAATCCAGATACGTGTAACCTCTCGCTTTGATATCCGCCGCCAGATCGTGACCCAGCTTTGCGGTCTGCTCAGAGATCTGCCTCCGCCCTGTCCCGATGATGACGTCAGGCCCTTTGCCGAACTTTGGATTCAGCGCCTGCTGAAAGATCTCGCCTGCCTTGCCGCGATTGTTATGGTGCGCGTAAAAAACTGAAACGGCGGCTCCTGCCACTCCGTCGTTCGAGATGACTCCGGCAGACAGGCCCTGCTCCATGGCGTACTCCATGACGGTCTTGTAAATCTCTCCGTCTTTGACATCTCTTTCCGCATCCGCGGACATCGACATCACGCCGTTACGGGTCTTATGGCCCGTGGCCCATGCCGAAGCGCATGCCGCGCCGTCGGTCACCCATTCCCTGGCTGTGGAAGTATCGGCCAATGCAAGATGGCCCATCTTCTGGACATACAAAGCCTGGGGTTTGCCATACCCAAGAATGCTGGCTGCGTTCAGACTGGAAATCCCGGCTCCGTCTCCGATGAAGAGGATGACGTTCTTCGCCTGAGCGGATGCGGCCGTGGCGGTAAACGCCACCGCAATAATCAGAAGGGCTGGTCGATAGTTCATGAGGTCTCCGGAAGGGTTGGGGAATGCCTGAGCGGCGCGGCCTGATCACCAACGTGGTGTTTGAACTTCCAGCGTAATGGTCGGCCGTGAAGCCGGAGTGAACCCGCGATGACATTCTGATGGCAAAACCGAAGGTTGCTTACAGGTGGTTAACCCGGATCGTTCTTGCCATTCCTCGTGTCGGGGACGAGGCCGCCCATTGGCGATTTCAATCTGAGAAATTGAAGCTGTAGCACTTCTCGGCGAGAACGGGTCGGATTTCCTTTTTGAAGAACGGCGTGCCGACCGGAGTTTGGGCACAGAGGTGAGCTACACAGAAAGCAGTCAGACCAGGCAGCACGTCTGGCTGCTGCTGGTTTTGGACACAGGAGGAAATTTCAGTCGCATTCACTTCGATGCCTGGTTCACATAATCCAGCTAAGCTGCAGGAGAGCAAACCGGGTAGCGTTTAGCACGTCACCAGCCACAGCGTGAACGCATCGTTATCAGGCAGCTTGCGTGAAGCTCAGGCACCTTCGTCCAAAGGCTTGCCGATTTCCCAGTGATGCCCGAAGGGATCTGCGACTCGGCCCAAACGCCAGCCGTACTGATCGCTCACCGGCGAAACTACGGCGGCCCCCGCCGCGACCGCCCGGTCGAAAGCAGCATCCGGATCGTCCACGATCATCACCATCCTGACCGAACAGCCGCCCAGAATCTCGGGGCTGAAATTCTGGTGCTCCGGAGACTCATCCGCTACCCAGAATTCAGCTTCTCCGACGGACATCCGGGCGACCACGGCTCCTTCCGGATCGTCGATACGAAACAACTCACCAGCTCCGAAAGCAGTTCTATAGAAATCCACAGCTTTCGCACCGTTCCGAACCGAAAGCATGGGCGCTATTGACGTCTTCACAGGATCCGCCCCTGATTCCCTGCCCCGGCGCCGTTGAATAGCTGCGGCGCAGTCTCAGCGAGGAACCTGTGCCAGACCGGCCACACATGCGCACCGGGAATACTGATAAAGGTGTGCCGGATCCTATTAGTGTCCATCCAGTCCGCGATCGCCTTGTTGGACGCATAGAGAGAGTCGTCTGTGCCGCAGCCGAGCCAGATCAGGCGGTATCTGTTAAGGATTGCGTGATCGATCTTTTCCAGGTCGGCACGATAGTTGGTAACGCCGCTGAATGCCCCGATATAGCCAAAAAGTTCCGGGTGATGAAGGCCCGTCTGCATGGCTTCGCCCCCGCCCATCGAAAGGCCGAGGATGGCACGGTTCGCGGTACCGGGCAGCAGCCGGTAGATCTTCTCGACCACCGGGATGACCTCGGAAAGAAGATCCCTCTCAAACTCTGCCGCCTCGCCACCCGGCCCGGCGCCGCCCGGACCGCCACGTCCGCGACCCTGCGCCGCGGGAGCCGGAATCATTTGGCGCGCGACATGTCCGTAAGGCATCACGATGACCATTGGCTTCGCTTTTCCGTCCGACAGAAGGTTATCCAGAATGACCCGAGCGCCACCGACCCGCGACCATGACTCCTCCGTCTGGGTGGCCGCATGCAACAGATAAAGCACCGGATACTTCGCCTTCGACAACTCATACCCCGGAGGAGTGTAAACCACGAACTGGCGTGCCGCATTCAGAGACTTCGAATCATAGGCGTGAGTGTGCAGCGTGCCATGCGGAACCGGCCGGTAGTCCCGCGGCGTATGCGGGTCGCCGGGCACTTCGATGTAGCTCGTGTGCCCCCAGCGGCGTTCTTCCACATTCGGGTTAGCGGGGTCGGGTATAGGAACAGCCCCGTCGAGACTGAAGCCGTAGCTATAAACCGCGGGGTCCATCGGGCCCACAGTCAGACTCCATATGCCCTTCTCGTCCTTGGTAAGAGCCTTCGTGCCCTTCAGAGCAGCCACAATTGTCGGACCCACCAGCAGAACGTCATGCGCCTGGGGAGCAAAAAGCCGAAACGTGATTGTACGGTCCGCGTGAACTTCAGGCGAGTACGGCAGATTCCGCGGATCGTCATAAGGCGCGAACTGCTGTTGTGCAAAGAGAGTGGCAATGCCAGACAGCAGGGCAGGCAGAGTGTGGCACAGTCTCATAGGTAAGCAGCCATCATATAGACCCTTCCCTTGCCAGTTGCCTCGGCAATGTTTCGTGCGTAAGCCGAAGCTTCATCGGTGCGATCTGCACCCACCCACAGTTGCAGGCGCCGGACCCGCGATATCGGTGATAGTCCGCAGTCTCAGCCTCACTGACGACTGTTCGCCCCCGGACGGACAGCCAAAACCGCGCATGAAGAAAGCATAATTACCTTTTTCGGACCACCTTACCACTCTGTACGGGTAAACGAGTATATCCTAAAGACAAGCACTTCAGTCGTGGCGCAAGGAACCCGAGTGCAACATTAAAGTTGCACCATGTAGCCGGGTTTATGTACGAAACCTTGCAGTTCGCAAACTGAAACAGGTAAAGTTTTTTATATCTCGCTAATGCGAGGCCTCCGGGTGGGGATCCGGAGTTGAGGGTGAACCATTCGATGTGCGGCATCGCCGGATATACACATAGAAGCCTTGACGAAAACGTCATCCGCCGGATGACGGCATCCATCACGCATCGCGGACCCGACCAGCAGGGTTGTTTTACGACGCCCGATATCGCGCTGGGCGCCGTCCGGTTGCAGGTCATTGACCTTGATGGCGGCGAGCAGCCAATGCGCCTGGAAGACGGTCAGACAGCCGTCGTTTACAACGGCGAAATTTACAACTTTAAAGAGCTTCGGCTCGAACTGGAAGCTCTGGGTCACCGATTCCGGTCCGATTGCGATACTGAAGTTGCCCTCCGTGCCTTCGCCGAATGGGACACCGATTGCTTCCGCCGGTTCCGGGGCATGTTCGCCCTTGCCATCTGGTCGGGGCGCGATAAACGGCTGGTTCTGGCGCGCGACCGCATGGGTATCAAGCCCCTCTACATTCGCCACACAGGACGCGACATTGTCTTCGGCTCTGAACTAAAGGCTCTGTTCGCACATCCGCGCGTCACTCGAAAGCTTGACCGCGCGGCTTTGCAGGCCTTTCTCTCTCTCAATTACGTGCCGAGCCCGCGCACGCTGGTGGAAGGTATTGAGAAGCTGCCGTCCGGTCACTACCTGGAATGGCGCGATGGCGTAGAAACCGTAACGGCGTACTGGAAGCTCTCCATGAAGCCGGATGAAAGCATCCGGGAGGAAGCAGCCATAGAGGAACTCGACAGCCTGCTGCGAACCTCTGTCCGAGAGCATCTGGTGAGCGACGTTCCGCTGGGGATCTGGGCCAGTGGCGGCCTCGATTCTTCCACGCTGCTGCACTACGC
>JAUZEU010000602.1 GCA_030838885.1 Bryobacterales bacterium
GCTCTCTCACAGGACGAGCGCCTCGGCCCGTCATACCGTGGAGGATCAGCTTCGTGAATTGTGCGAACGGATGGGGTTCGATGTGCTGATGGTGTCGGATTCCAGCGGCGCGCCGCTGGTGGGGGTACTGCGCGGCGCTGGCGCCGGACTTGTGGTTTCCATTGACGCTCCGCATGCCCAGATACCGCGGCGCGGACTCATGATGCTGGGCGACAGGATCTTCCAAATGGCGTTTGTGCCTATGGATCAGGGTGAGGAAAATCTGGGGGAGATGTCGATAGGCGAGCGTTTCGAGATTTCCGATTTCAGTACGCCGGCGGTATTGCTTCGATACAGCAAAGTGCTCCAGTCGAGCATCCCCGGACTCCCCCTCTCCGAAGCGGAAGCGGCTCTCAGCGGGTGCCGCGGCCAGGCTGAATGCGATGTGAAACTGGACGGTGCGACGTACATCTCCCTACCGCTGCAGAGTATTCCCCTTGGCGACGGGTATATTTTGCGAAGCTTGCAAAATATGGATTCAGCGAGCCGTCCGGTACAGTCCGTGCTAAACCATATTTTTCTTTCCGCCCTCATAGCAGCACTGACGGCCGGGATCGTCTTCAGCCTGGTTTCGGCCCGTTCGATTGTCAGGCCCCTTGCGAGGCTGATCGAGAACCTCCGAAACAGCGAAGCTACAGGGTTGCTGACTGAGGTGAAAGGCGCTCTGTCGCCCATTCGGGAGATCCGGGATCTGGAATCCAGTTTCAACCGCGGGGCGTGCGCGATTGCAGAAGGCCGGGCCAGTCTGCAGCGCGCCTACGTTGATTTTGTGGGCTCTTTGGCGAGCGCTCTGGATGCCCGGGACCAGTACACCGCAGGGCACAGCCAACGCGTTTCGGAACTGGCCTGCGCTACAGCGCGCGCGCTTGGTTTGAACCCGGAGGACCTGGAAAAAATTCGCATCGGTGCGCTTCTGCACGACATCGGCAAAATCGGCATTGCCGATTCCATTCTGCAGAAGCCCGGCGCTTTGACGAGCGAAGAGTTTTCCATCATCAAAACACATCCCGAAATCGGCCGGCGGATTCTGGGCCGCGTGAACGGCTTTGCTCCGTACCTCGATGCTGTGGAGTTCCACCATGAAAACTGGGACGGTACCGGTTACCCGTGGGGACGCCACGGCGAAGAGACCCCGCTCGCCGCGCGGATCATTCACATCTCCGACGCGTTTGATGTCATGACAACAGGCCGCCCCTACCGGCCCGGACTCAGCCGAAAAGAGGCGCTCGGCGTCCTCCATAAATTCCGGGGCAGCCAGTTTGACGGGCATATTGTGGACGTGTTTAGCAAAATTCAGCAAGAGAGCTTCAGGTGAAACATATTCATGCGCTCTTTTGCTTTCTGCCCCTCTCCACTCTAAGTACCGGCGCACTCGCCCAGGAATCCCGCTCCGGGCTCGATCTTCGCGCCACCATCAGCGGCGAAGCGGTCTATTCACGGGAACTGCCAGATGCTTCCCGAAACGGAGCGCATGTTACGGGTGGCATCCGGGCGGTGTTCTATCCGGAATGGAAGATCAGCTCCCACTGGGCTGTTTCCGGCGCCATTCAGGTGAATTCCCTGTCCTCCTTCGACGAGGATTCTTCAACTCACGCGAGCGGTATCCGCTCGCGCTTCCTGCAGGCGCAACTCGGATACTACCGGGTGTGGAAAGGTGGTTCACTCGTGATCCGCGCCGGGCAAATGCAGTCGGCCTTCGGAAACTTCCTGCTTCATTACGATGACGCAAAAAACCCGCTCTTGGGGACCCCGGCCCAGTACAATTATGACGGTGCCGGAGTGACAACATTAGGGCTGGCCGGGATAGAGGCCATGGCCACCCGGGGAAAGTGGGATGCCCGCGCGCAGTTTACGAATTCGTCTCCCGCTAACCCGCGCAGCGTCTTCGACAGGGACCAGTACGCAAACTGGACCGGCGGCCTTGGCTATTCAGTGTGGCAGGGGTTGCGCGCCGGAATTTCCACCTATCGAGGGCCTTACCTGGACCGAAATCATCTCTCTTCTTTTTTGCGCGAGGCGCGATCGAGGGATTTACCCGCTACGGCTTGGGGAGCCGATGTGGAGTGGGCTCGCGGCCACTGGAGCGTGACGGGGGAATGGCAGCGTTTTATTCTGCCTCAACCCGTCCTTCCATGGATTCAGCAAACCGCAGCGTACGCGGATGCCCAATTTGTTTTGCATCCCCGATGGTACATCGCCGCGCGCGCCGGCTTCCGCCATGCAAACCAGACTCAAAATCCCGGCGAGGAGACGTATGAGGTTACCGTCGGTTTTCGCCCCTATGCGTCCCAGTTGATCAAAGCTGGATATGTCCTTGAACGCTCCAGGACTGGAGATCTGCATCACACCTTAGCACTGCAATTCATCACCACGATTCACCCGTTTTTCCTTTGCTTCGGTAAGCATCCGGTGAACCTTTCAATTACCCATAAGTCGAGCGCCCTATGAGGAACCCTAGTTCGGTATCAGTAAGTCGAGAGATTCCGCGCCAGGCCCTGAGTTAAAAATAAGTTGACTAATTGATCCGGAAGGCGCATCCTGGGTCATGCGCACTGGCCGGCCGACGAAACCGTTAGATGTAACTGCCGGGGAACGGCAGAAGTTGGAACTGTTGGCGAGGCGTCCGAAGTCTTCGCAGGCTCTGGCCATGCGTGCGCGCATCGTGCTGAACTGCGCCGCGGACCTGACGAACGACAAGGTGGCGCAGAAGCTGAACGTCACCAGGCCAACGGTCGGCAAGTGGCATGAACGCTTTCGTTTACACCGCCTGGAAGGTCTGCTTGACGAGCCACGCCCCGGTGCGCCCCGATCCATAACAGATGATCAGGTGGAAGCGGTAGTAACCACCACTTTGGAGGCGATGCCGAAGCACGGCACTTATTGGAGTACCCGGCTGATGGCTCAAAAGGCGGGCCTGTCGCAAACAGCCATCGTCCGGATCTGGGGAGCCTTTGGGCTCCAGCCTCATCGCATCGAGGGCTTCAGGTTCTCAAAGGACCCTCAGTTTGTTGAGAAAGTGCGCGACATTGTCGGGCTGGACATGAACCCGCCGGAAAACGCGCTGGTCCTGTGCGTGGATGAGAAAAGTCAGGTGCAGGCGCTGGATCGAACACAGCCGATTCTGCCGCTGGGTCCGGGCGTGCCTGCGCGCCAATCTCACGACTACGAACGCCACGGAGTGACGTCACTGTTCACGGCGCTGAATGCGAGGACCGGAGCCACCATTGCAGCTTGCCATCGACGCCATCGTCATCAGGAATTTCTTCGGTTTCTGAACAAAATCAACGCATCGGTGCCGCCCGGCGTGGCCGTTCATATCGTGATGGATAACTACGGAAC
>JAUZEU010000814.1 GCA_030838885.1 Bryobacterales bacterium
AACACTTCCGGCCCCTTCCTTTTGGTGTAGTGGCCCACCAGTTTTCCGTCCTTGTCTTTCAGGAATGGCATATTTTCCTCCCAGCAGTTTCCGTAGTCGCGGCTGAACGTAGTTTACTAATGCGCCGGATTGTTCCCCATCCTTGTTCTGTCACACCGTCAAGGTGCTCGTTGTTGAGCGTGGTCATCGTTGACACTGCCCTCCAGAGCTGAAGGGATTCTTGGCGGGTGGGCAGCACCATCTACCAGCTTCGTTCAAGGAGCTTACACTTCCGCCATTCATCCCAGCTCTCCGCACCCTCCGACGCATGAACCACAGAGAGGCCGCTGACACGAGTCTCGCAACGGGCGGGGCTACCTCCCCAACAGAGGCCGAAATGTGATTTCCAAAGTCAGGCAAACCAGTGACAAAAGTGACAGACCTCAGCTTCTGTCACTTCTGTCATGCTTTTTCCTGATATCGATTTCCTGATTTGAGGTAGTCGGGGGGGCGGGAACAACTCTGGGGAGAATGCTAAGACGTGCAAAGCCTGGAAGATTATTGTGTGGCCGATAGGGCATAGAAATCACGCCAACACGCGCGTGCCGAACATTACTGCAACGGCTGCTCCCATATCAGACTGTCAGGGCAACGTCGGAACTCGGGATTGCTGCCGGACGCGACCGCCGCCGCATCGGGGCATATTCCGTGCGTTACTCTCAGGCCGTGAACTTGGAGCAGGTACTCTTCCACGGACAACCATCTATCGGCAACTTTGATTCGCTTTGTCCACGCGCACATTGTGAGCAGGTCCATATTCAGGTGTTTTCCTCCGCGTCAAAAGGGACGGCCCTTGTACCCAAGATTGTCACGTTTTAAAGACAGGATCACCACCTCGCGAAGTACTAGAACCAAGTGCGAATGTTCACATTCTAGCCGGAACAGGGTCTTTCGGGCGAATCGGAGGCTGGTACTGGGTACCAATGCCACTGAGCCAGAATTAGGCCGAAGAACCGAAGATTGCGTTAGCCCCCCGCCTTATGCGCAAAATTACGCATCGCAGGAGTAAAATAAGGTATGGGTACTGAAGTAATCCGTCACGCTGCGACAAGGGGTGGGCGTCCGACGCTTTACCGTCCCGAACTTCCGGAGGAGATACTTACGTACTTCTTCAGCACTGCGCAGACTACGCTGGCCGTCGTCGCGCAGACAACCGACGCTGAGTTCGACGGCACCAGGGAAGAGAACGGGAACCCGGTTATGGTGAAAGGCCGAAAGCGGGAGGAGGTACGGAGGATCTGTGGCCAGGTCCCCACGTTTCAGCGCTTCGCTGGATCAGTAGGCGTGACATGTTTGACCTTGACCCGATGGCGCAAGCTATATCCCGAGTTCGACGAGGCGTACGTTCGCTGCCAGGAAGTTCAGGAGGACTGGTTTATTCAGGGGCTTGCAACGGGCGCGATCCCGTCACAGGGCGGGATCTTCGCCGCAGGCAACATCACCCGCTTTGTGGATCGTGCTGAGAACCGGCTGACTGTGGCTGAGGTCCCAACCGAGAAGCCTGCGCTTGCCAACTGCACCCAGAGCAACTCGAAGCGCTCAGGGCGGTAGTGCTGGCCGCGCAGGCTGTTGGAATGAAGGTAAGGCTGGAAGATGCCATGTAGACGCGCCCCGATAGCAAACGCGCTAACTCGTTCGGTGCCAACATCCGTTCGGGACTTGGGCACAATCAGGAAAGTTCGATAATTGCCCACGAAGCGGTTCGCAACATCATCAGCAATAATTTCAACAGCTTGCGACCAGTTCAAACCGAAAAGGTATGGTAAGCGCGTTAGGAGCGTTGCAGTCCCCCGCAACCAATATAATCAATAGGTTACGCGGTTTTACGGGCATACCACAAACTCCCATTAACTCCCAATAGCCGCGACCGGCTTCTTGTGGTCGTCGGTTTGGTCGTTTTTGCTGCTGTTTAACACCATCTCTACAACTTTGCTGTGAGCCTGACGCTTACTGTCCGTCCTGGCCTTCCCGTAGATGTTCATCGTGGTCTGAATACTGGCGTGCCGCATCAACTCCTTTTGGACGGTGAGCGGCGCTCCGGTCTCATCCAGCCAAGACCGGTAGCTGTTCCTGGCGAAATGATAGGATCACCCGGCGATTGGTGTATGATACAACCCTCGACAGTGCCTCCGCCACTGGTACGAATCGAGCGCTATTGGTGTCACAGATCCCTCAGCATTCGGCTCTGGCAAGCGTCCATCCAGCCCCGCATGCGTTCGATGACCGTTATAGTTAATGTTGGAATCGAGCAGCTTGGTCTCGAGATCGGCTGTCGTCCAGAACAGGACTTGGTCGAGGTACTCGCGCCGAACCGTCCCGATCAGTCGCTCTACGAAAGGATGTGAAAGTGGCACGTAAGGAACAGTCTTGATTTCCGTGACCTCGAGTACCCGAGTTAACCGAAGATTGGCTTGCCACTGGTGGAATCGATACAGCGGATCATGATCCGAGCTGAGGTATTTTGGCAGACTATGCCAGCGAATCGCTCGCTGAAACATCCGCACAGCGCCACTCCATCCACGATGCCGCCGTGAACGCCAAACCCGATTACGCGGCGCGTAAATTGGTCCATTACAACGAGAACCCAATGTGTTCTCAGTGTTGCCGATTCGCATCGGAATAAATCGCAACTCCACAAACTATCCTTCATATGTCCGATAAAGGTAAGCCAGGAAGGGCCTCCCGAATTCGATTCCGGTCGGTAATGAACCCCTCAGGAGACGCCGAACAACATCCTTATCGATGTCGACTCCGAAAGCCAGCGCGATCTGTTGAGCGATGCGGGGACAACCCCAGCTGGGATTATGACGTTTCATTGCAACGACGGCAGCGTCGATGAGGTCTTTCTTCGGTCCCTTCGGACCAGGGCGACGCCCGCGCTGGTGCGAAAACAACATGCGGTATTTTCTTGTCTTCAGCACACTGTGGAAGTGCAGCAGAGTGGCAGGCTTCAGAACGATGGCGGAACGGAGGAGGCGTGCCCGACGCATGAAAAGGGTACACAAACCGGCGATGATCCTGTCGGCGGTGCGCAGCTTAGGCGCACGCTTGCGGCCGCGATTGAGGACCAGCACGGATTCCGCAACCACGGAGCGGACTCCGCCCGGCTTGGCCAGTCGGGCTCCCGTGACGATCAAATGAACGAATAGGATCAGGAGGTCGCGCATCCCGGCAATGGTATCAGCGTCTCAAGAACCGCGCATTTCTCCCAATTTTCCAATTCGCCATAGACAGGCTGGATATGGCGACTGTGAATGCCCGACTTAGCACCACGGGTTCGAACGCCCCGGTGCGAGCTGTGCCAGCGACCTGTAACCCAAGTGGCAAGAAGGTGAACGGTGCGTAGTCCGGCTGGCAAGACCCACCGCAGCAACACTCGGCTGATCCTCCACAACTGATGATCGAATCTACGGGAAGGAGCTGGACTTCAAACTAGGGATCAATTCACGCCAAATCGACCCGACTGAGCTCGATCAGTAACTCGTGAATTCGCGCTGAGGCAGTCGGAAAAACGTGAAAGATTAGTCCGTTGAGTGTCCCAGGCTGGACATCTTGGGTTCGGTGGTGTGAAGCGCGTTTAACGGACTGATCACCGGGCGCGGCATCTCCGGCCCGCGCTGAATTACCGGCGGATC
>JAUZEU010000618.1 GCA_030838885.1 Bryobacterales bacterium
GCGAAGCGAGGTTTCGGCTAATGCTTCGAGCGCGGGCAAATAGTCTGAGTTGGTCCCGATAGCGTTGCGGAAGAGACGCGTGGCGTCCTCGTAACGTGCATTCTCCAGGCAGAACAATCCATAATTATACTAGGGCCCAGGCTGCCCTTGATACGCTTGGGTCAGTGCGGTGAAAAGTATCTCGGCCTCGGCGCGGCGTCCGGCCCGGGCTGCTTCCGGCGCCTCCTTCGTGCGCGTCTCCAGAGTTCCGGCGAGATCGCGCTCCCCCGGAGTTCTGGCACACCTGATCATCCCGTCGAGTGCAGAAGTGTATTCGTGGTCCTGTTTGCCAACATGGCCAAAGCTCTCAGAAGCAAGGCGGCAGCTCTCGGCTTTTTCGAACATAATGCCGCGGGCGAGCCAAAGGGCCGGCGTGGCCTGTGCCCAGGCGGCATTCACGTGTTTGGGCTGCGGCAGAACGCACGGGAATGCGGCCAGGTCGTGTGCGTTTCCTTCATCGGTTTGCAAATGCAGATTGCGTTGTCCGTGGAATTCCAGCATCGGGCCGTCGTCCGTGTTTACCGCGATGCCTGCGGAAAACGAGGCGAGGTCGGCACCCTGCATGACATAAAGCGTGGACAGGATCTCTGCGTCCGTAACGCCTGCGGCGCGCATGTCCGCCGCAGCCGCGGGACCGGGCTCGTGCGCCACGCTGTCTGCCCCATGGTCTCGGTTAAAGCCCGTGATAAGCATGTCTCCTTCGTTGAGCTGCCACAGTATGGCGGAGGGGAACACCTCGATGAACGCTCGAAGGAAACTGCGCAGATCGTCCGATTCCATGTTGTACAGATGGAACCACTGCGCGAGAACGCCTCCGGGGTTCAGGCGTGACCGCGCTATTGCAAAGAAGTTTCGGGTAAACAGAGCATTCATGCCTGCCATTCATGGGTTTGAAGGCTCGGAGATGATGGCGTCGTAGCGCGTGCCGGTCAGGGCAAGATGATTGCGCCCATCGTTAAGTATCAGGTGCGTGCGTGGGTCGCTGAGCGGTCGCCCGTTCACGCCATCGAACAGATGAGAGGCTTCGGCTACTTCCGGCGAGACCTCAACGACATCGAGGCGCTCCACCGGCCAGGTAAGCGCCGAACCCGCCGTCACGCCGCTTGCGAGGCCAATCACGCAGACGTGCCGCGGGCTTGCGATCAGACGCATCGGCAGATGTGCGAGGAGTTTTTCGGTCAGCAAATCCCCGCCCGAGTCAGTGGCATCGACTTTTCCGTCAATGGCAAGGGCCAGAGAGTGGTTGACACGGCGCACGGTCACAGCGCCTGCCGTTCCTTCGCGGAAAAAAATCATTTCGCCTTTGTGAGGTTCCTCAGCCGCCGCGGCGACGTAGTTAGGCGCATATTTGTATCCGCCGGCGGTTAGCGCAGCTAAATCCCAGCGGGGAAACAGAAATGCAGCCGAGATCATATCGAATGCCGAAATGGCCGCCAGGCGAAGGCGGGTGTTCGCTGCCGCAAAAGTGGCGACACCCGCATTGACCGCGGCGGCCAGATAGATTGTCCGCTCGGTTCCGGCATGAGGTATCAGCAGCCACCCCGCCATGAGTGCGCCCGCGATGCAGCCAAGTGTATTGAGGCTGTACAACGCCCCCACCCCATTTGGACCGCGTATCCGCATGGCGAGAGGGAGTGCCATCCCGGCTGCGGCAGAGAGCGGCAAGAGAGTTCCTGCAAGCAGGGCCGCCTCAAAGAATCCGGTTCCCGACAAGCTGTCGCCGTGGTGGCGAAACTGAGGCGCCATCATCGCGTCCGCGATCCGACACAACTTTCGCAACTGGCTCGCCGCTTCGCAGACTGGCGCGGCTCTGTTTCTCCTGGCAATCTCATTCACGATCGCAGCGTCACCCGCGTGGCTCGCCGACTGCCGTCAGGCCTGTGACGACGCAGGCAAGCAGCAGCGAAACGGTCAGAGCTGTGGGCCCCAACAGAAGATCCGCGATCCGGCCTGCGGCAACCTCATAGATCATGGCGCTCCAACCGCTCAGGATCACAGCGATGAAGAGAAGAGACATCCGCGTCGACACTCGCGGTGCATCGGTTCCGGTCACCGCCGGAGCCTGCAGGCTGCGCGCGATCCACAACGCCGTCCCGCCGGCCGCAGCGTCCAGCAGACTCGCACTTGTCAGGGTATTACGAAAGCCCATGTGGGGCAGCAGGATAAACCCGGCCAGCAATGCGCCCGCTGCGGCTCCCAGCGTGTTCCATGCGTAGATGAGGGTGGCGGGCCTGCCCCCGCTTTCCGCGCTGAACCACGAGGCGAGCCAGGGCAGAGTCGCACCCATGGAAACGGTGGCCGGCAGCAGAATCAGAGCTGTCAGCAGGCCTTTCACCAGTGCTATTGCCGTAGTGTCCAGGCCATAGGACCCGTACATCGGAGCGATCAGATTCGTGGCAAGATCAATCCACCAGGGTACGGAAACGGCGTACAGAGCGACCCAGATCTCAGCTAAACCAAAGAACATAACGCTGCACGAGCTGTTGCGAAACGTCGCTTTCGCGCCCAGCGCAGCGCCCAGGGTCAGGCCGCCCAGAAACACGCTGGTCACGGTGCTGAGGGAAAGCAAAGTGTTGCCGAAGAAACCGCGAAGCTACGAACCCACACCGTTCATAGATCAGGCCCGCCATTCGGGAATGGCATACAGGGCACACACGACTTTCGCTCTCGAAGCAGCAGTCACAGTATCAAGCCTGGCGCAAACCATCTCTGCGGCACGGCAGGGTGTGGACGGGAGGGGAACTCACATGTTACATCGCCGCGGAGCCTGGCTCAAGCGCGGCTGCATTCGGTTTGCGTCGCTGCGACGTTTGTGGGGTGATTCAACAGCCGCTGCTGCAGCTGGAAATCATCACAGGGCCGCCCGCCGCAGATCCTCCCATAGGACGAAGGGGACTGATGGAATGTTTTTCAGAAGATGTCCGCGAATGAATTCGCGTAGCTTGCAGAACGCGTCGGGAAGAAGCCGTCCAGGTTACTGATCGCCTGAAAGGTACAGCAGGCCGTCGATCCTGGCGCGCCGCATTCCATGCGCCCGGAAAGAACCGGGGATCGGACTGCGCTGCCAAGGGCAACCCGCTATGGATTGAAGTAGCCGCTTTTTGCACTCACGCGCAGGGAGCGGATTCCGGGTACATCCACGCTGATACGCACCTTCCTCCATTTCCCTGAAACAACCTCATCATGCGGCTTGAATCCGATCAGATACTGATCCTTCATGGCCAATGAAATCGCGTGCGCCATGCTCTGAACTTCGCCTTCAGTTCTAACGTCGAACTTCAGGCCACCCGTGAGCGTCGCGAGCCTCTCCATAAAATGCGCTCCTGCGACCTCATCCCTCGCCCGAAGCCGCTCGTGAACCCCGATGCAATAAATCTGCGTATCGGCCTCCAGCGCCGCCGAAACGAGGTCAGACTCCATCAGCCGGCTCCGGTTATCGCCTCCATCCGAGATAACCAACAGCACCTTTCGAAAGCCTTTGCCCTCGCGCCCGTGGCGGAGTGCAAGACCGATGGCGTCGAACAGGGCGGTATTGCCTTGCGCTGTTGAGAACAGCAGACTTTCGCCTAGCGATTCCACATCCCGCGTGAAGCCCACGCGCAACTCCGGCGTTTTATCGAAGGTAACCAGGTATCCGGCGTCCTCCGGGCTCAGCGTATCGATGACGGCCCGTGCCGCGGCCAGGGCGAACGGAAGCTTGCGGTGCATGCTGGTACTCAGATCGAGCACCACTCCCATCGCAACAGGCGCATCTACACGGCCGAAGGAAACGATGTCGCGCGGCTTCGATCCGTCACTCACCCGAAAGTGCTCGGGCTTGAGATCGGAAATGGTCTTTCCGTAGCGGTCTGTCACCGTAACAGGAACAAGGACCAGATTCGCGTCAGTCGAGAACGATGTCAGCCCCGCGGATTCCGGCTTTTGAAGAGGCTGGCCTGCAACGAGCGAAGCGCAACATGCAGCGAACACCAGCTTTCTGAGACACAAGGTTGCGTCTGACTTGAATTTCCACGTCGGCATAGAACGAAGCATTACCTGATTTCAGGTTGTGCCCCGTGCTATGTAGTGCGCAAGCAACTAACAGCGATCCGCTCCGCTCTGTAGCCCTGTTCTGTACTGCTTCGGCGAAGGGCGTGAGAGGCAACGGCTACCTCACTCGATCAGCCCTTTTCTCATCGCGAATTTTACAAGTTCACCCAGACTCCGCAGAGCCAGCTTTTTCATGATCCGCCCGCGATGCGCATCCACCGTATAAACGCTGATGTCGAGTGCGGTCGCGATCTCCTTCGCCACCTTGCCCTCTGCCAGAAGCTGCAGCACCTGCCTCTCTCGCGCGGTGAGAGTATCGAAGGGATCGGATGTCTGCTGATATTCATCCAGCAAAGGCCCTGAAATCTCAGGGCTAAGAAAGCCGTCGCCGTTTGCTACCGCACGCACCGCGCGCAGAAGATCCTCATCAATCGATTCTTTGAGCAGATAGCCCTTGGCGCCAGCGCGCAGTGATTCCCTGACATAAACAGGGTCCTTGTGCATGCTGAGGATGAGCACCGGGCAGCCGGGACACACTTCTCCGATCTGTCGCGCGGCTTCAACGCCGTTCAGATCCGGCATAGCGACGTCCATTACGACAATACTGGGCTTCAGTTCCCTTGCGAGACGCACCGCATCGCGCCCCAGCCCTGCCTCCGCAATGATTTCCATATCGGGTTCCTGGCTGAGAATCAGCCTGAAGCCCTTCCGCACCATAGCGTGATCATCCGCCAGGATAATGCGAATTTTCCGTGACATCTGCCTCCCTCTTGGCCTGTATCTCTGCCCTGATTGTCACACCCTTGCCTGGTGATGAGGAGACTGTCAAAGTTCCATCAGCTGCGCGCGAGCGAGCCCGCATGCCAACAAGCCCCAGACCCGTTCCCGTTTTCACATCGGGAAGCCCTCTGCCATTGTCGGACACAGTAAGTGAGAGTGTCTGGCCACTTCGCTCCAGTTCCATCCGAACCAATGTTGCATTGGCATGCCTGGCCACATTGGTAAGGGCTTCCTGCGCTATGCGAAACAACTGTGTTTCCGTCTCCCCATCACTTCGCTGCACACCGGAGGAGACATACTCGACCTTGATGCCGGTACGTTGCGAAAAGCTTTCTGCCAGCCATCCGAGGCTCGTGTCCAGACCGAAATCGTCCAGTATGCTCGGGCGCAGCAACTGTGAAAGTTCGCGTGCGTTTCCGATTGCTGCCTTAATGGTCACCAGTGCGTCTTCCATGCGCGAGTGATCGTAGTGCCGGGCGTTGTACATGAAGACAAGGCTTGCCTCTATGGCACTCAGTGTCTGGCCAAATTCATCGTGAAGTTCCCGCGAAAACCGCCGTGCAGTCTCTTCCTGATCTGCCATCGTTCGTGAAGAAAGATGGTCGAGTTCGGATCTTTGCCACTGTAGCTGCTTGTACATCCGGCTTACGATTTGTACAGTAAGCACGGCACCAGCCAGAGCGGTTACCAGCGCAGCACCGAGCAGGAAGAGTGACGACCTCACCCTTTCGCCTGCGCCCTGAGCCTGCTGCTTCTCGGCTGCCGCAGCAGCATCGAAGTTTACCGAGGCCAGTTTGCCCAGCGAACTAATCAGCGCCTCATGGTTATGAAAGAAAGCCACCGGCGGTTGGCCCCCGGAACGTATAACGGCGCGCCCTTCCCTCACAAAAGCGTCCACTGCGGATCTCACGTCGCTCCAGTACTCAGGGCGCCTGGACGATAGCCCGGCATCAAGAGTGCTTCGGATGGTCACCTCCAGGCTGTCCAGCTTCCGAAGAGCGGCGGCACGGTTCCCCGCGCTCTGGTCCGCGGCCAGCGAGTAGAAAATAGCGCTGAGGCTGTCCTGTTCCTGTTGGATGTCTTCGATCAGCCGCAGCGTTGCTCTCTGCTCTTCCACCAAATGGCTGGCGGTAGCCTCAGTGGAGCGGATGGCGTCGATCCCCACCCAAACTGAGGCACCCAGCAGGAGAATCAGCAGCGCAAACCCCGCGATCAATACAGTTAGGAAGCGAACGGCAGCTGAATCTTCGTTTTTGCGCACTCCGATACCCAACGTCATCTTACTCGGGCGCATGCGTCGGTTCGAAGGCAACAGAAAGCTTCAGGCCGCTTTCTTTTCGCGGCTGACTCGCGGTCGCGGCCCGGCTGGCGGAACAGAATCCATGAGCGGAGCGAACTGACCCGATTCCGGATCATATGCGGAGACGTGTCCCGATGAAATGTTGTAGTACAGCCCGTACAACTGCAGTTCGTTACGAGCCAGCGCAACGGCGACGCAGGGGTGAGTCTTTACGCTTTCCAGCTGAGCAATTACATTCTCCTGAATCAGCAACTGCAGCTGCTCATGTTCCGGCACGTCCTTGTGATATTCGCAAACGATGCGCCTCGCGCACTCCGCCTGCCGCAGCCACCGGTCCACCAGCGGCAGGTGCCGTACCGATTCCGGATGCAGAACGCCCTTCATGGCGCCGCAGTCGGAATGGCCGCAGATGATGAGACTCTTCACTTTCAGCACTGAGACGGCATACTCGATTGTAGCCAGGGTACCGCTCCCGTCTTCCGCGCGGAAAGGGGGGATTATATTTCCGGCGTTCCGATATACAAAGAGGTCTCCGGGCCCGCACTGCGTGAATAACTCAGGCACCACCCGGGAATCCGAGCAGGTGATCAGCAGCGCCTCCGGTGCTTGCTGCGACGCCAGTTCCTGAAATGTCCTCTCATACTTCGGGAACACGTTCCGCTGAAACCGTCTGATGCCGTTCAGTATCTTTAGCATATTTAGCTCGCTCCTTCACTACCGTTCAGACTTCAAATTAGCCTCAACAGGAGACAGACACAACAGCTGTACAGATAATCGCCGGCAATCATAGTGACTTATCACTAAACGTCACGGAAAATGCGATTCGGCTGCCGGTGCATGTCCCAGGATGGCACGGGCAGCGGGCGCGCGCAGGTAGACCGCCTGTGCGGGAGCTACCCCAAGCCAGACCAGCGCTACCAGGCACGCCGAGAGCGCCCAGCGCTCCCGGGGGAGCGCATCCGGCACGCTGCTCAGTGACCCGCTCTCTTTGCCCAGAAAGAGGCGTGCGAACAGCCGAAATACGTGATACGCGTTCAGTGCGATGGCGATAGGCAAAGCCGCCCCCAGCCAGGGATGAACGGAGAGTGCGCCGTGCATCAGCAAATCTTCGCCGCTGAACCCCAGGGTGCCAGGCATGCCAACCAGCGCCAGCGCGCTGACCGCAAAGAACGCCGCAAATCGGGGTGTTCGGGCCGCCAGACCCATATACGCCTCTTCCCCGGCGTGGCCGTCCGTTCGCGCCTGCAGACAACGGTGGACCACGGTCAGCACCGTGGCGCAGACGGTGAGTACGATCCATTGCAACAGCGCTCCGGTGACACCCTCCGCAGTGGCCGTGAGCAGTCCCGCAAACAAACCGGCGGACTGGCTGACGAAGACCGTGGCCAGCAGCGCACCGGGCTTCCGCTCTGCAAGGCCCAGGACTGCCATGTAGAGACAGGTGAACAGAGCAAGGCCGAACAACCACGGCAGCACTTCTGCCGCCATATCCCGAAAGAGTGGTATCGCGAGCCGGGCCATCAGAAACAACCCCATCTGCGCGTTCATCAACAGCGTGGAAAGCAAAACCGCGCCAGCTCCGAGAGACGCGGCCACGGACCGGTGCGCCGGAAAGATCCCCGTGCGCAGAACGGCGGCGGAGACCAGGGCGCCGAAGACCCAGGGGTTCCCCGCGCCGTGCGAAAGCCCTGCCATGGAGAACCAGTCGGCCTGCCCCGCCCCGGCTGCGCTCATCCCGTTTATCGTGATGGCAACGCAGAGAGCACCTGCACTTCCCATCATGGTGAACCGCGAGATCGCGAACCAGGGGCCGTGCCGGCCGCGCATCAGGAACGGTAACAATGAAACTGTCCAACCCGCCAGAAATACCAGTAGATTTTGGGAAGAGTAAGTGGCCAGGGTACCAGAGACAATCACGAGTGCCGTGATCAGGAACCGGCGATCCACGTCGCGCCGGGGAGCAGCTAACAGGGTGACAAGGGCCAGTGCGGGAAACAGAACCATAAGCACTGCACTCAATCCATCTACGGCGAACCATTCCCAACCGAGCCACATCCAGCGCTCCGGCAGAAGCGAGCCGCCGGTGCTCATCACCTCACGAACCGCTTCAACACCCAGCAGCAGTGAAGCGCCGATCGCCGCGACCGTTACCCTCTGGGCATGGGAGTCCTGCCGCACACGGATGGCAGCGAGGGCCGCTGCCAAAGGAAGCACCACAGCAGCGGTCAATACGGGCGCAGCCAACTCAGTCATTGAATCTTCTTTCAGAGCGGAGCACGCCCGCCATAGTCCGTGTATGCGCCCATCGGACCTCAAGCGATGTCATCCGGACAGCGAATCGCGTCAGCGCACCGGCGAAGAAGCGATCGATCACGGTATCCAGATGCCCGCGATCGAAGGCCAGGCGGTATAGCCAACTTTGTGCCTTTGCGGGCAGCAGGCGCTCGTAATGCGAACCTGTCGGCGCCAGATGCCCCCCCGCGGCTGCGTGCATCCCGTGAAACTCATGCAGAGCCGATGGCGCTTTCAGGAATTGAAGAGTCCGGACGATCGCGTGCCCTGCGATGTGGGCGAGCGCCAGCCATGAAAATCCGAACCCAATCTCTGCCACGATCAGGCCCAGCTGTGAAACCGAGGAATATGCGAGGGAAGTTTTCGCATCCGTACATGCCCTCGCGACGAGAGTTCCGTGAAGCGCGCTGCAAACGCCCACCGCAACTACAACGGCGGAGGCCACCGGTGATGCGGCCAGTATCGGCTGCGACCGAAGCAGAAGGTAGGCCCCCACGTGAACCGAAATCGCTCCATAGAAGATCGCACTCGATGGCGTAGGGCCTTCCATGGCTCGAGGCATCCAGCCGGAGAAAGGCACCTGTGCCGACTTACCCATCGCCGCGAACAGCAGCAGGCATCCGATTGCAGTTGCGAGGCCGCCTTGTACCGCGCTGCCCTGCGTGGGCCAGCTTCCGCTGAACACCGACTCGTAGAGCGTCGACCCCGTCGCATGATGCAGCAGGAAGGCCCCCAGAATAAGCCCGACGTCGCACGCCCTGTAAGTAGCAAAGACGCGTATGGAGTTTTTGGCCGGAGCTGGTCTTTGTTGAAAGAATGCGATCAACAGGACAGAAGTGACGCAGATCAGTTCCCACCCGCCAATCAGAAGATCGAAGGATGCAGCAGTGAACACCAGCAGGGCGGCGAAGGCGAAAAGATGCAACAGCAGGAAAAACCGGTAGAAGCCCGGGTCTCTGTGCAGATACCTGCGCGCGAATACGCCCACCATACCGCAGAGAACAACAGTTAGCGCAACAAGCGGCACGGAGAGGCGATCCACAAACAGAGTCAGCGGTATGCGGAAGGTGTGCACCTCATACCAGTTCCCCTTACCGGCACTGAGCGACGTAAGGCCGCCCTGGAACATGCGAAGCAGGAGGGCCGCGAACATCAGCGCCGAGAAGGCAAACGTGCCGTTAGTGATTCGCGCAAACGTCTTCTCAGCCGGCTTCCACCCGACCAGCCATGCGGCTGCGACGACCAGGAACACTATTCCTGGCGCCAGCACGGTACAGACAAGCAGCAACTCCGGCGTAACAACAGACAGGAAGTTCATGATGAGATACGCGCAAGGGATAGATGCCGTATCTTCCCTCCGAACCAATCGGAAGAGACCCGTGCGGAAGGAAGCTCTTCCGCAGGCACATCCAGCTTCTCGAAAGTTCCTCCGCGCCGCACGTGGACTTCTCCACTATCGGGATCAATCGTTGCCAACCGGATCCAGCGATTTTCCAGCAACTCTGACAGTTGCGGATTGGCCGCGAAAACTTTGGTGACCCGCTCTGGTGTTGTCTCCACAACGAACAGAATGCGAACCGGCTCATGGATCTCCACCATCTGCCAGGGCAACCCGGTGCGCAGGTCGCTCTCAGGTTTGTTCATCACTCCAATCAGCCCGGTGATGTTGTGCGGCAGTTTGGTCCCGCAGCCGTAGCCTTCGTTATCCACGAACGAGAAATAGTACTCCAGATTGATGCCTGCGCAAACGGGAACTGCCGCGCCGAGCAGGCGCGCCAAACCTTCATCACCGGCATCGAGCGTGGCATCGTAAGACACCAGAAAGGAGCGCCGGTCAAGAAACAGTCCCTTTGTCAGCATGCGCCGCCCCACAATGCATACGGCGTTCGTCGCGTGCCCGTATTCGGGCCGGGGTTCTGCGAGATGTTGCGCGCGCTCCTGAACATGCTTCAGAGCCAGTTCCGGCCCGCAGCCCGGACGTGCCGCCTCGAAACGGCGAGTGCGCTCCTCGGCGTCCAGAGCCCGCGCACGGTTCAGCAACGCTGTCACTCGCTCCAGATCTGAACTGTGACCAACGGGTATGAAGTCGAGGTCGTAGAGATCCACTGCATCATTGCACGTATCGTGATATCCGCCGACAAACCAGGTGTCCGCAGGTATTCGTATGCCACGATCCACAAGGGCTGTCCGCACTCCCGGATGGTTCGCCATTGCCGCGAACAGGCGCCCGTTAGGTCCGCCACGCCTGCCACCGCAAGCGCCGCAATCGTGGGCAGACTCGTGCGGATTATTGAGACTGGTTGAGCCGTGACCAAGAATCACAATAAGCCGGGCGAAGCCCTCATGCAGACCGGCGGGACCCAGCACACCGGCTACCCGGTCCGTCATTTCGATAATCGAAAACCCCTGAAGCAACTCCCCCGCCCCAGGCCGTTGGGCGCTGTCGGCGCGGACGAACTCGAGTTCTGTCGAGGGCTGTGGGACCAGTCGCCGGTGCAGAAAGTCCTTCAACCATCCATATCTCCGGGGGGCGAGGACACGCATCAGTAGCGGGAGCAGAGCCACACCGCCCAATACCGAGGTGCTCGCCCAACCACGCACCAGTGAACGAGAGG
>JAUZEU010000624.1 GCA_030838885.1 Bryobacterales bacterium
GGAGTGCACTGCCTTCCCGTCCTTCACAAACTTTGTGCCATGCGTCAGATACATCCGCATCGTGTCTCCGCTTTCGACCTGGATCTCAAGGAACTTCTTATTCGCGGTTTTGAAAACACCGTCAAACGTGGCGATTGCGTTCGGGACCTGCAGGAGCGCTAAGAGCAGAGCGGCGGTGGAGAAGAATGCGGAAAAGGTCATTCCTCATCTTCCTTCTTTCCCTTGTCTGATTTGTCAGTCGTCTTCTTTCGATCAAGTTGCTTCCTGATATCCGGGATACCCATGGTGCCGCTGAGCTTCTGGATATCCTCCTGTTTCAGATTGCCGCTAATGTAGACGATGGTGACTTCTTTGGCCTCGGCCGAAATGATTGCCACGCCACCCAGTCTGTTATTCGGTAGGGGCTGCAGGTAAATCTCGGACAGGGCCTTTCCCTCGCGCGATTCGACGATTCTGTTCCATTGCCCCTGCCTTAGGTAGGTCCGAAGTGGTTCCAGATCAGCTTCGTTGTACTGGCCCTCCTTATCGAACTCGAAGGTCCGGACGTACACGCCCTTCAGGCTCTCCACCAGAGGCTTCAGACTGTCTGCTTCTGCTCCCGATCCCAGGAACCCGGATGCCAGCTTCAGCATGTCGCTGTTCAGGGTAATATCAGTCTTGTTCGTTGAATTGACGCCCAGCTTGTCGAGCGTTTTGAAATCGAAGCCCTCCTGCGCCACAAGCGGCAGAGTGAGAGCGAGCAGAGACAGCATTTTCTTCATAGGGCGAGCCTTGTGGTCCGTTGAATCCTTTCTCTTGTTTGCTGCAGTTTCGTTCTTGTCACTTCCAATGCGATCAGCAGTTCGCGCCTGGCTTCGAGTGCACGCGCTTCCCTTCTCTGCCGGTATTCGATAGCCACGGGAGGCACGATGGCCGCGATGGAAAGGCCGGCGGCAATAGCCCACGCCGCTGGTCGCCGCCAGACCGGCAGCCTGATAACTTTGGCGGGAATTTCCTGTTCAGCCACTCGGGCGAGCACCTTAGCCGCGAAGTCCGGCGGAGCAGGATCACGCCGTAAGGCTGACCTTATTTCCTGTTCAAAATCGTTCACGAGCACACCTCCTGTTTTTGCAATCTGCCGCGCAACAGCGCGAGCGAGCGATGCAAGTGACTTTTCACCGTACTGACGGGCATGTCCAGCAGCTCCGCAATCTCACCTGGATCGAGATCTTCCTGATAACGAAGAAGCACTACCATCCGAGCTTTTTCCGGCAGGGTTTCCACCATATTCCGGATCCGGCCATGCAGCAGCAGATCCGGCTGAGTGCCCTTGTCGGCAGGCTCGGGGACGCTTTCCAGACCGATTCGCGGGCGCAGTTTCCGTTTGCGAACCTCATCGATCGAGCGGTGACAGACTGTTCGCCGCAGCCACCAGGTCGCATGGGCTGCGCTTTCAATCCGGGCAAGCTGCTGATACAGCTGCAGAAATACATCCTGCGCGAGTTCCTCAGCACCCGCCCTGTCGCGTACGAAGCGAAGGGCGAGACTGAACACCATCGCCTGGTTGTCCCGCACCAGTTGGGTGAAATCAAGCCTCACATCTGCTATTACGGACGGGTGTCCTGAAAGAATGCAAGTTTATCGGCTGAGCGGGATTTTGAGATAGAACGGGCTTTCACGCAGGTCGATACGCTCGGTCCGGCTAGCGCCGTCCTTTTCGACCGTGACTGAATAGGATCCGGGTTTCAGCGGGATTTCGGTGGGAGTGAGCCGGGGGATCAGGTCGCCGTTGATTCGAACGGTAGCTCCGGGTGGGCTGCTGGTCAGCATCAGCGTGCCGGTGCGCGGGCGCAGGACAATGACAGGGACATCCAGTGCCGTATCCTCGAGGTGGATTTCGCGAGTCTCGTTCAGGTAACCGGGTTGCGAAACAGCAAGCCGGTGTGTACCGGAGACACCGTGCAACTGACAGGGAGCTATACAGGAAAAACCCTGGTTATCGTCGAGAACCACCCTGGCGCCGGAGGGATTCGTTGTGACCCAGATATCCTGCAGGCGGAGCTGTGGGGGGCGAGGCTGCGGGAAAGGCGAAATGGCACGGGGCGCTTCGGGCACTGACTCGTATCGGGCCGCTTGCGGTGTGATTTGTTCCGGTACTTTCTCCGGTACCTTCGCGGGCATCTTCTCCGGTGGCTTTTCGGCCAGCGTTGGGGTCGGCTCAGGCTCGACGGGCAGAGGAGTCTGCTTCGCTGCCGCGACCCGGGAGACAGGTTCCGTGCTGGCGGGTGCATGGCCGAGACCGGACTGGTATACGAAGACAGCTGCCAGACCGGCAACCACCAGAACGCTCATCAGGACCGGAAACACTCGGGATGACCGCGCTGGCGCGGGTGCAGGCTGGTCCTCAGGAATGAAGGGCTCCACGGCGATGGTGGGCATGTCCGCTGCGGCGCCTGCCGCAAGCGTCTTCCAGCCCCTCGATTCGGCACATGCCAGCTCCAAAGCCCCCACGAAGTTCGAACAATTCGGGAAACGTTCTTCCGGGTTTTTCGACAGTGCCTTGCGCAGAACGTCATCGATCCGCTGTGTCAGAGTTCCGTTCAGCCTGTGAGCGGGCTGCGGCTCATCCGTCACGATCTTATAAACGACGGTACTCAGATGTTCGCCCTGAAACGGGCGTTCGCCGGTCAGGATTTCATAGGCGATTACGGCAAGCGAAAACTGGTCGGAGCGGCCGTCGAGAGGCAAGCCCTGAACCTGCTCCGGCGACATGTAATTCGGAGTGCCCGCAACGGTTTTCGTTTCATTTTGGGAGCCGACAGCTGTGGCGATCCTGGCAATGCCAAAATCGGTGACCTTCACAGAGCCGTCTTCGTCCGTCATGATGTTCGCCGGCTTGACGTCTCGATGCACGATTCCCTTGCCGTGGGCGTAATCGAGGGCGAGCGCGGCCTGCCGCAGGATCCGCAGCATTCGGGCACCGGAGAGCGGCTCTTCCGACGCGAGAATCTTCTCCAGAGTCGGTCCGTTCACGAAGGCCATGGCTATGTATGCAAGGCCATCGTCCTCGTCCATGTCGTAGATCGTGACGATATGCGGATGCGAAAGAACACCCGCCGACCGTGCCTCGCGGAAGAGGCGCTCCCTCAGCTTTTCCTGTTGCTGGAGATCGTCGATGTCGTGGATACGAATGGTTTTGATGGCGATCGAACGCCCGATGGAAGGGTCGGTGGCACGATACACCACGCCCATGGCGCCGCGGCCAAGTTCGCCGATGATCCGATAGCGCCCCACCTGTTCAGGCATGACTTGCTTTCCGTGCTTCCCTGACCACTTTGGCGACGAAGGTAAGCGCCACGTCATCCACCCAAAACCGCTGTCCGCGGCGCGCAATGAAGCCGAGGTGCCCGCCGTGGTCTGTCGCGAGCAGTTGCAGGTTCGGATTGCCCGTCACCGCAGGATGACTGAAGATTTCGAACGGGATGAAAGTGTCGTCCTTTGCCTGTATCAGCAGGCCGGGCACGCGGATCTGATCCAGGAACTCTATGGCCGATTGTGTTGAGTAATAATGGTCGGCATCGCGAAACCCGAATGAGGGAGCGGTAATCAGATTGTCGATATCGTAAAGGGTGCCGGCGGCGGCAAAGTCGGATTCCGAATACCGCCCCGTACCGATCAGCCGCCCCTTCATGCGGGACACGAAGCGGCGTTCGTAGAGCGCGTTATCCCGTTCGCCGATGCGGCGCGCGCAGGCTCCCAGATCAATGGGAGTGGAGATGGCACAGACGCCCTGGATCAGGTCGGTTTCACCGAGTTCGCCGGCCAGCTTGAGCGCGACATTACCGCCGAGCGAAAAGCCGATCAGGATGACCGGTAAGTCGCGACCTTCAGACTGGAGTTGTTGAAGGAAGGCCCGGAGATCGGAGGTGAGCCCGGCGTGGTAGAGGGTCTTGCAGAGGCGCTCAGTACCGCCACAGGTACGCATGTGAAAGCGGTGAGCGATGAATCCTGACTGGAGCGCGTGCCATGCCATGCTGCGCATGTAACCGGCTTCCCCGCCCCCTTCGAGGCCATGCAGCAGGACGACTTCGGCGAGCGGCTCACCCAGGGGCTGTTGTGTCTGAATGAGAACCTGGGTATCCGGATCGGTTTGGATGAAACGGCGTTCCACCGGGTACGGCGCAAGATCGTACTCACGCGGCCAGAAGTTGCCGAGTATTGTGAGGACGTGCGGATTGCGGGAAAGAGGCTCGAATTGCCGATAGCGATTCAAACCTCAATTCTCGCAAACACGTTCTCTGAAGGAGCTACATTATTTCGCTGTCGTCACGGACCGGCACCTTTGCGGAACCATCTTTGCGATTCAGATCGTCAGCCAGGATAACGGCTTCGGCAAGATCACGCATGGAGCGCCGGAGACGCCGGCTCTCATTCCGCAGTCGGAGGTAGGCCTCTTCTTCGGTCAGGTTGTGCTTGAACTGCAGGATGCCTTTGGCGCGCTCCACCATTTTGCGGGCTTCGAGAGTCCGCTTCATGTCGAGGGTTTCCGACATTAGACGGGCGTTCTGGATGGCGATGGCGGCCTGACCTGCCACCACTTTCAGGAAGCCGACTTCCTCGTCGCCGAAGGCGCGCGCTTCCCGGGTATAGATATTGATTGAACCGATCACTTTGCCCTGCGACAAGAGCGGAGCGGCAAGGGCCGAGCACAGGCCGGACTTGCGGGCCAGTTCCGGGTAACGGTATTGCTTTTCTTCGTGAATACTCGGGATAATAACCGGCTGCGCTTCGCGGATCACGTGCTCGATCAAAGAGCCTTCCATCCGGATGGGCATGCGATGCATGTAATCGGGCGACGAACAGCGGGCGGCGCTCACAGTGAGTTCTTTCTTCTCCTCATCGACAAGCAGGATGGAACAGACTGCGGAATCGAGCGTCTCAGCGACCATTTCGGAGATGGCCTGGAGGATGCGTTCCAGATAGCCCTCCGCAGCGATGGTCTGGGCGACGGCGGCGAGCGTTTCCAGGCGACGGACTGAACTTTGCGACTGTTCGGCAAGACGGGTGCGGCCAATGACGCCGCCCATCTGTTCACCGATGAACGTTACAAGCGCCACTTCATCGGAAGTATGTTTGTGCGTC
>JAUZEU010000667.1 GCA_030838885.1 Bryobacterales bacterium
ATCGACTCCCTGCACGTTTGAGGTCTCCACGGTGCCATCCGGTTTCGCGGTGACGGTCCCGTATTCTATACCTTTCGCTGTCATTGGCCGCGTTACGGGCGTGTTCTGCGCGACGGCCTCTGCGATGGCATGAGAGCGACGATCTCTCAGTTCCGCCGTAATTTCGTCGGCCAGCATCTCTTTGAGCCCGAGTCCGAAAAGATGGGGTGCATCGCGGCTGTCGGGTTTGGTCACGACGTCTCCGCCGAAACCCGCCGAACCGCGTGGCCTGCCGTGGCATGTAGAGCAGCTGTCGGCCAGACCTGCGCCGATAGCGCCATTGTCGACGATCGAGCCGGATCCGTCCCGCGCGTAAAAGGTGCTCTCGGCACCATCCAGGTGCTGAAACTTTCGCTGAAATATCTGGCGTCCGCGTCTGATAGCCCGGAACGGATCGCGCTGAATCACGAACGCTGAAGAGTTGGGGGTATACAGATCGCCGCGGCCGGCGCCGATCTCCTGCTGCAGTGATTTGGCGATGCCTTCATTGATTGGATTGGGCGCCGTTGTACGGTCGATTAGTTGAGCAGTACTCTGCACGGTGGCGAACAGGCAGGAAACGATAACAGCTTTTCTCATTCGAAAGAAACTCCATGACAGATACTGACGCGGAGAGTCCTTCCGTTTCAAAGGAGGCGGGACAAGCCGACGTATGTCCTGCCTGGCACAACTACTTCGCCGTCAATCCCTGCTTTGTTAAAAACGCCCGGATCGCTCCATAAACCTTAACATTTTCCTCGGGAGAAAACCCGCCATGCTTTCCGCCCGGCACCGTGAAGAAGTCGTTCGGAACCCCCGCTTTATCCAATGCCGCCTTCAGTCGCACACTATGCTGGTATGGCACAGTCGGGTCCGCGTCCCCGTGAATGATCATCACCGGTGGCAAGCCCGGACGCACATACTCCAGAGGCGACAACCGCTTCGCGATCTCTCCGCGATTCGGAGCCGACCCCAGCCACTGCACGGCATAGTTCTTCAGATTCGGGCCATCCAGCAGATCATTTACGTCCGTGATTCCGTACCAGTCCACAATGGCGGCCACCTTCGGAAGCGGCACGCCCGGACACTCGCGATCCAGCCCGGCGCTCTCCGGAATGATGCCTGTGGTTAAGGCCAGATGACCGCCTGCCGAATCGCCGGTCACCACCAACCGGTTCACGTCGATATGATGCGCCTTCGCATTCGCGCCAATCCACCGCAGCGCGCAGAGACAGTCCTCCACTGCCGCCGGTGCCTGCGAGACCCTCGCCAGCCGGTACTCCACATTCACTACGTTCCAGCCCATTTCCAGATACGGCAGTACCTTGTTAAACCCGCCCTCCTTCGTGCCGCCCGTCCAACCACCGCCGTGTATATAGATCAGGGTCGGCTGGGCCTCCTGAGCATCGCGCCGCTCATAAAGGTCCAGCTTGTTCTCGTAGTTGTTCGCAACCAGATAGGTGATATTGGGCTGCACGGCATAGCGGTTGGCGAACTCCAGCGTCCAGTTGGAAGATTGTGCGAATGCGCCTGAGGCCGCGACCAGCAACAAACAGGTGAGTTTCATATCGCGACTATTCTATGCCGCCCGGCATGCGGTTGATCATAAACGTCGCGGTCGATGCGAAAAACTCCCGCAGTACGGCGTCCGCCTCCGCGGGAAGTCCCGCCTCGTCCAGAGCCTTCGTCATCATCGCCATCCAGCGGTCCCGCGCCGCCTGGCCGATCGCAAAGGGACCATGACGCATTCGCAATCTGGGATGCCCGCGTTGCGCCAGATACCGTTGCGGCCCGCCGAACCGAAACACCAGAAAATCGCGCAGGCGCTGCTCGGCGCCCTTCAAATCGTCAGCCGGATACATGGGCCCCAGAATGTCGTCTCCGGGTACCTGGCGGTAGAATGCCGAGATCAGCCGCTCAAACCCGTCCTCGCCAATAAGTGCGTAAACTTCCTGATCGTCCATCACAGGGATAATGGTACAGAACCCTCTCCGCACCGCTCGGTTGAAGTATGGATTTCGCACAGGATCTCAAAGCACAGGTCGACATCGTTCGCGTCATTTCCGATTACGTGCCGCGCCTGCGCAGATTCGGTAATCGTTACTCGGGTCTGTGCCCGTTTCACAACGAGAAAACCCCCTCGTTTTCCATCTATGCGGAACACCAGTTCTACCGGTGCTACGGCTGCGATGCCAAAGGCGATGTCTTCAATTTCGTGATGACTATCGAGGGGCTCACCTTCTGGGAAGCGCTCAAGAAACTGGCTGATCAGCACGGTATTCCTCTTCCCAAACAATCTCAGGCCGCCGACGATAAGACCCGCCTTCGCGCCGCGCTCTACGAAATGCATGAGCTTGCCACGGATCACTTCCACGCGAATCTTGGCTCAGCCAACGGTGCGCCGGTGCGCGCTTATCTGAAGGAGCGTAACGTCACGCAGGCCGCCGCGCAACAATTTCAGCTCGGCCTTTCCGACCGCACGGGCAGAACCCTTCTGCGCCTCTTCGAACAACGGGGGTTCAACGCCGACCAGATGGTGCAGTCCGGGCTGATCGGGCGCGGTGAAGATGGATCTCTTTATGACCGTTTCCGCAACCGCCTCATGTTCCCGATTCACAATGAATCGGGCAAGACTATAGCTTTCGGCGGCCGTGCGCTCGATCCGGAAGAGAAGGCCAAATATCTCAATTCTCCGGAAACCGAGATATATAAGAAATCAAACGTTCTTTACAATCTGAATCGCGCGAAACAAGCCGCAGCCCAGCAGGATCGTATCGTGCTGGTGGAGGGCTACATGGACGTGATTGGCGCAACGCAGGCCGGTGTTACAGAAGTTGTCGCCTCCTGCGGCACGGCTCTTACGCTGGAGCAGATCCGGGCGATGAAGCGCCACTCTCAAAACGTGCATCTCAACTTTGACCCCGATGCCGCAGGCAACAGGGCTTCGGAGAAGTACATCGCGCTTATTCTGGACGAAAACATACACCTGCGTATGGTTGAGCTGGAAGAGGGTCTGGACCCCGACGAGTTCTGTAAAAAGCATGGCGCTGACCTGTACCGAACACGCGTAAGCGGGGCTAAGGATTATTTCTATTGGCTGGCTGACCGCGCCCGCGCCCGTTTCAATATCCGGGAGCCGCAGGGCCGCATTGAAGTCTTCCAATTCCTTTTGCCCGCCATTCAGGGCCTGAATGACAAAATAAAGCGTGCCTCAGTGGCGAGCGATCTGGCGGCTTATCTGGGCGTTGATTCCGGTGACGTCCTGGAGCAGTTTCGGAAGATGGCAGCCGACCGTGTGGAGCGTACGATTGCGCCCCGCGCAGATCCGGCGAAAGCGACCGACCGCATTCTGCTGCCGCTTCTTGTGGGAGAAAACGAACACCGGAGAGAGCTGATTGAGGGGCTTCGAACCATCTCCGCGTTGCGTCAGGGACCGGCCGCCCCGGTCTATGAAGCGCTGATCGCCATGCACGATGCAGGTGAAAACATTACGTTTAACACGCTGCACGAAAGACTTTCGCCGTCCGAACAGAACCGTCTTGCCTCGATCGTTCTCGATGCCGCCACTACCTCCACGGCGCTCGAAGATGGCCTTGCCTGCGTCGCTGCTTTGCGCAAAGATGAACGCGAGGCGGCCCGCCGCGAACTGAAAATCCGGATCAAACAGGCCGAACGGGAAGGTAGGATACAAGACGCGCTCCGAATGATGCAAGAACTTGGCGAATTCGTCTGATTGTCTGTAACGCCACTGTCAGCAGAGTCACTTTGTGAATAGTCGCCTTACTTCGTAAGGTGTACAATTAATTTAAAATCCAGCCAGAAACGGGGTTTCTTCGGTGCCGGAAGATCAGTTCGAAGTGTTAGATCCTCTTGCGTTGGTAAATAAAGAGCACCCCTTTGTGCTCTTTGACGACAACATCGACCTCATCGGGCCCGACCTCGAAGAGATTTCTCTGGATGAAAAATCCGGCATTAATTCAGATGCCTCGCTGGCAACTGGTACTCTCGATGACGACCGCCGTTTTGAAGAAGAAGAGCTCTTCGACGCCGATCCCTTCGACCGTAACCACGATCCTGTTCGCCTGTACCTTCGCGAGATGGGTGCAGTGCCTTTGCTCCGGCGCGAAGGGGAAGTCGAGATAGCGCGTCGCATCGAGCGTGGTCAAATGAGGACCCGACGAGTCCTTTCGCGCTGCCCCATCGTCATTCAGGAACTTATCGATATTGGCGAGCAGGTGCGCACAGCGGAGCTTTCCGTGCGCGATGTTCTTCAGTTCAACGATCCGATTCCGACCGATGAAGTCTATACGGCCGGCGCTGTGGCGCTCGCCGGATGTTGTGACGAACTGGCGAAACTGCGCCGCAAATTCCTGTTACTGAAACAAAAGCTGGTGGCAGTGCCGCGCCAGACCAAGCCGAAGCAGAACCGGCGGCTCCGCTGGGAGCTGGGCCGCCTGGCAGTGCAGATTTCGCGGCTGATGTGCAGCCTTTCTTTGCAGTCTCCGGTGGTGCGAAGGCTCATCTGCAAACTCCGCGCCGCAGCGGACCAGGTGCGCCCGCTCGAACAACAGATTGCGCGTAACCAGCGGGCCATTGAGGCGGCGGCAACCGGTCCCGTAGATGCCATGCGGGAATTGCGCCGCGAACAGCGTCAGCTGGCGCAAGCCATGCAGGATCTGGAAGACCTGTTC
>JAUZEU010000716.1 GCA_030838885.1 Bryobacterales bacterium
TACCGCCAGACAGCATCGGCGACAAACAACAGCGCGGCCGGCTGGATCTGCTGAAAGGCCTGAACCAGCACTTCGGTGCAGACAAAGCCGACGATACGGAACTTGAAGGACGCATCAACGCCTACGAGCTTGCGTACCGGATGCAGGCAGCGGGCCCCGAAGCCGTGGACCTGAATAAGGAAACGGACGCGACCAAGAAACTTTACGGCATGGACGACGAAGCAACCGCCAAATTCGGCACAAACTGTCTGATGGCTCGCCGGCTGGTGGAGCGTGGCGTTCGGTTCGTGGAGCTCTACTCGGGAAGCGGCAGCGGATGGGATGCGCACAACAATATCGAAGGCAATCATTCCAAAATGTGTAAGTCTTCAGACAAGCCGATCGCAGGCTTGCTGACAGACCTGAAAGCCCGGGGGCTGCTGGATGACACCCTGGTGGTTTGGGGTGGAGAGTTCGGGCGCACGCCGTTTAACGAGAAGGGTGATGGCCGGGATCACAATCCCTGGGGCTTCAGCATGTGGATGGCTGGCGGCGGCATCAAAAAAGGTCAGGTGCTGGGTGAAACGGATGAGATCGGACTCCGTGGAATCGATAAGAGAGCCCACGTTACGGACATTCACGCGACTATCCTTCATGCCTTAGGCCTGAATCATACGTCGGTGACGTTTCTTCACAACGGCCGTTCCGAGCGGCCCACGATTGTGAGTGGCGAAGTGGTTAAAGAAGCGTTTGCGTAATTCGGGACGTCCGCTTACTGCAAGACCTGCGTAGTTGTTAATTCGACCTGGGTGGGCACTCCACCCCGAAGCTTGCTGTGCAGGATGGCCTGGAAATGCCACGTGCCGCTGTGGTTTGGCGATTGCTTATGCAGTGCGCTTTCCAGACCGCGCAGGCTTTCGGCGTCTGTCAGATATTCCAGGGCCATCTGGGTCCCTTCCGTATTCACACCGTTAATCAACACCAAACCGTGCCGTCCGTCCAGTCCACCCAGAATCGAGATAAGCGCATAGTCCTCCACGGCGGGATTGTGGCCTTTTGAATAGTCGGGAAAATACTCGGCCGGCTCGCCGGGCTTATGGTTCGGACTAACAATTCGCCTTGGCTTTTCCGGATCCGTCTTCGCCAGACGGAATGGAAGGTTACTCAGAATAGGATCAAGCCAGCGGTTTGCTTCGCTATGACCCAGCAGGATCAAATTCTGCATCCGGAAGTCCTGCCAGTTCACAAAACGGCTCTGTACGGCCCGGACGGGCACGCCGACCTTCGCAAACATCATTGTAAGGGGAACGGCCCCCAGCGCTTCACCCATCTTTGCGTGCGCGAGGGTTGGGTTCATATAAAAATATCCACCGGCCGGAAGATTATAATCCTGGCGAATGCTCCTTGCTTCATCTTCACTGATTTTGATACCGCTGGTCAGATTACCGGCGGGGAACGGCGTTTCCGTCTGGCGGATACCGGCCGTCAGAGCATTGCTGTAACAGATAATGGCGCCCTCAGCGGAGTAAGTGAGCCACTGTCCCCATATTTTGTAAAAGACCGGGTCCAAAGGCGCAATACGGGTGGAATGATATGTACCCCATTGATAACCGGCACTAACGAGTATCACGGACGCTATCGCCATCGCCATCCCCTTGTGGAAATAGGCTTTTGATCGAACCCATTCTCCAGTTCTCGCCACCAAAATTGCTTCCGGATGCGGAGCAGGAACAGAGGCTCTGAGTGCATCTTCATGAGCCTCCGGAGCCTCTGCTTCTGGTCCGGGAGGAGTAGCCCCCGAAGGCTGGCGGAATTGAAATGTGGGAACGTATCGTCCTGTGGGAAGTTCAATACGGACCGGGTGATCCTTTCCTTCTTCCGCATAATAGTCTTTCAATTTTTGGCGGAGCGAGTAGGCCTGCCGTCGGACTACGGAATCTTCACCTGACGAGTATTCGGCGCCACGGTCAAATACGGTATGTGCGATCAGGTACTCGTTCAGCTTCGAGGCTTCGCCGGTCAGCGTTGTTTCGCAAATAAAGCGGAGGAAACGGGAATGGCGCGCCGAACGCGAAAACGCCTCACTTTGGAGAACAAGATCTAGCTCCGCTCTAATCGCACTGGCGATTTCTGGCGCGGTTTCACTGGACTGATGCATCTGCGTTGTTGCTACTCCGAAGACCCAAAACGGCTAGATCGAATCTATCACTACCAGGAGATCCACGGTGAAGTTCGGAATCGGTCGCAGGAGGTACAGAAAGTTCGGCCGCGCATACCTCGCACCGATTCCACTTTGCCCGGGTGCGCGGTAGCTCCCGAATCGGCGATCACTGGAACCCGAGCGAAGGCGAAAATGTTCAGGTACTTTCGCGTGGTGCCGTAATCGGGAAAAGATAGCGTTTCCTCCGGTGTAGTCGCGCCAACTGGCAGGCAACGACGAGGATTGCGTCAGGGTAAAAGCGCTTCCGGTCTGTGCCGAAAAGACTCCGGCCACAACCGCCACCTGCCAGATGTCTGATGCACAACGCGCCTGTCGAGCCCCGGTAGTCGTAGCTGGCTTGCTCCGCAATGCAATGCGTTACATCACCGGCGGAAGGTCCGTGGTCCGCGTGAAAATTGAAGAAGTCCTGATTCTTCGCGGTCGCGTAGCCAATGACATACGCGCCGTTATCCCCACCCTGCGGTGAGACCGATTTGCTCCGGGTGTGAACAACCCGAAGTCTCAACTCTCGAACAGCAGCTCGCGATGCCCAACGAACGACGCCAGCGCGCCGAGGGCGGAGATCGCCGCCCTCCTTGGTCTTGCCACGTGTCACGATCACTGCTCAGAGCGACATACAGCCAAGCGCTCTTTCGATGTCTCCTGAAGAACCGCTCCTTTCGTGCTGGTCCCGGATCCCCAACACGGTAGACTAGTCTAGCGTTCGTACGGCTCTACGTGGACTAACACTTCCGCAACTCGTGATATCTTTTCCAGAATTGAACTCTCGACGCGATGTGCTATGGCGTGACCTTCGCGAACGGTCAAATTTCCATCCACGACGATGTGCAGATCCACATAATACCGAAATCCAACCTTCCGCACCAAACACTTGTCGAGTGCCACGACCCCGGGCACTTCCGCTGCCACCTTCCGCACCTCCGTTTCGATCTCGCGTGATGGCGCTGTATCCAGGATCTCTGCGATCGGCGCGCGCATTTGCCTCAGGCCACTGAAGAGAATGATCGGTGACGCGCAGAGCGCAGCCCAGTCATCTGCAGCCGAATCGCCCGTCCAGAGCGCGACAGAGATCCCGACGAAGGCGAGAGCAGAAGTGATCGCATCGCTCAGGTGGTGCCAGGCATCTGCGGTCACAGCCGTGCTCTCGATGTCGCCGGCAATTTTGCCCACGTACCGGGAAAGAAATAACTTGATGAGGACCACGCCCATCAGGACAGGAAGTGTGTAAACTTCCGGAAGCCGGTGAGGAGTACGAATTTCGGATATGCTCTGCACTGCAATGGCAATTGCCGCACCCACCAGGGCGAAGCTGACGACAATTGCAGCCATCGGTTCTGCCTTGCCGTGACCGTAAGGATGATCTTCGTCTGGAGGTCGAACAGCCCACCACAGCCCCAGTGCTACGATAGACGAGCTCACCACGTCGCTGAGCGACTCGATTCCATCGGCTATAAGCGCGAATGAGTGCCCGACTACGCCGACGAAACATTTTGCTCCAGCCAGAAGCAGATTTGCGAAAATCCCGAGGATCGAAGCGCGGATACCCCTTCGAACTGAAGCTTCTGCTTTCGTGATGTGATTCGTCATCGCAGATATAGCTCTAAGTCTACGATTTAAGTTTGACAAGCGGCGGGGAATAACCTGCACGGCATGTTGCCCATTAGCCACGTCTTTTCTGCAGTTGCTCTACCAGATTGCAGTAGATTCGGAAAACGTACACAGGAAGAAACACCCGTCCCCGGTTGCTCAAAACGTTTGTGATTTATCCTGTGTTTATCTTCGTTTCTGTATAGTCAGAGAATCATAACCACAACATCTCATCAGGACCCGACGGCGTGAGGGTCCGCATTCTCCCCAGGGCGGGTGTTTTTCTCCTTTCGGTAGCCGCAACACGCTTGTCTGCGGCTGCCCCGCTTGGTCCGGAAGAAGCAGTCGCAGAGGCCTTGCGCAGTAATCAGGCACTTGTCGCTGCTAAAGCCCGTATAGGGGCGGCCGAAGGCCAAAAGGAGCAAGCCGGGCTCAAACCAAATCCAAGACTCGTCCTGCAATCAGAAAACGCCCGGGTCGGCTCTTCAAGGCCCTTTCAGTACAGCCGCGACGCCGACACATTTGCGTACGCTTCGCAGGTCTTCGAGAGGGGTGGAAAAAGGGAGCGCCGCATTGAACTCGCGCAACAAAACGTTCGCGGAACTGAAGTCTCGCAGGAAGCGCTTCAGAACCAGATCGCCGCGCGTGTGCTGACCAGCTATTGGACTGTACTGGGAAGCCAGCAGATTGAGGCTGCTCTGGCAGAAAGCGTTGAAAATCTCGGGCGAACCGTCCAGTACCACCGCGACAGAGTCAGAGAAGGCTCTTTACCCGAGGGCGATCTGATTCGAATTCAACTTGAATACGAACAGGTCGTGATCAACTACCAGAACGCGAAGCAAGACTCA
>JAUZEU010000744.1 GCA_030838885.1 Bryobacterales bacterium
GCGTGGTCCATGGTGGTATCGGATGTTGCTGGTAAGGGTGTCAGTTCTGCCTTGCTGGCGAGTTTTCTGCAGGGTGCGTTTCTTGGAGCAGCGGGCTCCGCTATTCCCGGCGTGCTCTCCCGTATCAATGACTTTATGAGCGAACGGGCCGAGCATGGGAAGTATGCCACGGTGTTCTTCGCCCGTATGAATTCCGAGGGGCGTCTTACTTACTCGAACTGCGGCCATTGCGCGCCTATGCTGGTTCGGCGCGGAGAGCCTGGCACGATCCAGAACCTCGCTCCGAACTCCATGCCCGTGGGCCTGGTTCCCGGCGCGCCTTTCAGCGAGGAGCATTGCGATCTGAGGCCAGGCGACCGGATCGTCCTGTACAGCGACGGCGTAACAGAAGCACAAAACAGCGCGGGAGATTTCTTTGGACGTCAGCGTCTGCGGGACGCTATCCGGCTCGCCGTCAATACGGACTGCTCCGGGATGCATGATGCGATCCAGCAGTCTCTGCGCAATTTCACCGGCGGTGCGGAACAGAGTGATGACATCACCCTCGTGGTAGTGGAGTACGCCGGTCGTACTTAGCCTCACTGCCACGAGGGCTGGTTTACTTCGTCAGCGGGCAGCCTTTTTTCTGCGTGTCTCGCGAGGCGTTGTCACGTTTTCGAGGTTCACATCCGCGCCAAGGTCATCAAGGCTCGCCTGCTGAAGCATGGGCTTCGAAAGGGTGGTTAGCAGGAAGTCAGCACTCTCCTCTTCTCCCAGCGTATGTGAAAGCAGCTTTGCGACCTCGATCTCACCGATTTGCCGTGCCAGCGCGCGTACGGTTCCGTAGCCCGAGATTTCGTAATGCTCTACTTTCTGCGCAGCCGTAATCAGGGCAAGGTCCGAAGCCAGTTGTTCTTTATCTGCCCCCTCCTGAATGGTTTCCTCTCCCTCTGCTACCAGCCCGAGCATAGCTTTACAGGGCTTTGGTTGCGCCTTCTCACCAAGTAATTCGAACGACCGTTTAAGCCGCTCGACGTGTACTTCGGTTTGCAGAAGATGCTTTTCGAATGCCTCTTTCAGCTTGGGATGGTGGGCTGCGCTGGCCATCTTCGGCAGGGCGCCCACCAATTGTGTTTCGGCGTGGAGAAGGTCCTGCAATTCCTCTACGAGTAATTCCTTTAGTTGTGACATATTCCCTTTCTAAGCAAAAGCGATATTGGTCTGTCGGCGAGGCGCTTATGCCGCCTTGTCCGCACCCGGCGATCTGGTGCCAGCCTTTTCCGACTCGAACTCCTGAAAGGCGGGCGCCGTAACGATCTGCCAGTCACCGCCCTGGTTCCACGGTCCCAGCGCGTCGGGTTCTCCCCGATCGCCTATGCCGGTAGAATCGTTAAAGTACTGATCGACCAGACCGGGTGTGGGTGGAATTTTGCCTATCGAGAAAGCTGGCTTGCCCATACTTTCCAGCGCCGCTGTAAACGCCTTCATGTGGGTAATTTCGCGCGTCATCAGGAACTGCAGGGTATCGATTGTGCCCTGATCGTCGGTGAAATCAATCAATCTTTCGTAAACAATTTTTGCGCGGGCTTCCGCCGCGATATTGCTGCGAAGATCCACATCCAGTTCGCCGGTGATCTTGAGATAATCGGCTGTCCAGGGGTCGCCCATCGAGTTATAAAGGTTGACGCCGCCGCCACCCGCTATCGCAATCAGGGGATCAGCGTGAGCTGCATTTCGGTCCGACTTCAAGGGCTTCAGATGCATTCTGGCCAGAGTGCCGACCACTTCCAAGTGGCTAAGTTCCTCCGTGCCAATGTCCATCAGCAGATCTTTACGTTCGGGATCGTCGCAATTTAATCCCTGCACCGAATACTGCATAGCAGCAGCAAGTTCGCCATTGGCGCCGCCGAATTGTTCCAGCAACATGTTGCCGAAACGCGGATCGGGCTGTCCGATCCGCACTGTGTACATAAGTTGCTTGATATGGTGGTACATTCCTTCCCATCGGCACGCTCTGCCCCACTGTGATGGGCCTTACCAAGCGGCCGGAGAGCCCAGCGGACATTCCGAACGGGTTGTGGACGACCATTACGACACGATCGGAATGCCCGCCCATCAGAAGATGAGTTGCAGGCGCGCCTGGATGGCTCGCGGGGAAGCGTCGCCGCCTAACCCGGAGCCGAAGATGCTCGTCGGTGAAGTCACAGTCTCAATGATGTTGCCGAATTGCGGGCTCCTCACGTTATTTACGGGCATGTTGAAGTTGGGATGGTTAAACAGGTTATAGAACTGAGCGCCTATACCTACCCGGATTCGCTCGCGAATAACGAAGTTCTTGGTGACATGAAGATCCGTATCGAAGAAACCGGGTCCGCGGAACTGGTTGCGAGCCACATTGCCCAGCGCCACCGGAGATGAACTGCTCGGCGCGAACTGGCCGGCAGGGAAGCAGGGAGTATCGACCGCCGATCTTGCACATGTGCTGATCCCGGGGGCCAACTGGGTGGCCATGATGGCGCCATTGGGATCGTAATTGAATCGCGTCAAAGCATTACGGGGGCCAGTGTCGACCACACTGAACGGGAGTCCGGTTCGATAGAAAATCGTGCCTGCGATCGTCCAGCCGCCCATCAGCATCTTCGGGCCGTGCCGGTACAGGTGCCGCACCACATCGTCCCACACATAATTGGCGCTGATGTAGTGCCGCACATCGTAGTCGCTGTTGCCATAGTTGTACTTGCGCCAGTTGCGCGGATCTTCAGGAATCCGAATGCTCAAAAAAGAGAGCGTGTAGTCGAAGGGGAGTTCACCACCGTTCGACACTTCGTCCAGAGAGTGACTCCATGTGTAGTTAAAGCCAAACTGGAAACCGTTTGCCAGCCGTCTTCTCAGGCTCAATACCAAACCGTTGTATCGCGAGACCGCGGCGGTCTCATAGTTGCGGAGTTCGCCGAATCGCGGGTCAGGAGGCGCCGGAGGCAGGAAGGTGGCGCCCCCGCACGTCGTCGGCGGACAGTAGGCGTTGACGTTCCAGTTGCGGATCAGCCCATGGATGCCGTGATTACCAACGTAGTTGGCACTGAAGACCATGTCGAACGGAAGCTCGCGCTGAAGCTCCAGGTTCCATTCCTGATATTGAGGTGTCTGAAGACCTGCAGTGGTGACATATATCGGCGGCAGAAACGCCGGATTGCCGGCGTGGATTTGCCCAAGAGTAGCTCCGCTTGCGAAGCCCGTAAGGAACTGCTGATTCGCCTGCGCCGCTTGTGCCCACAATCCATTGGCGGCTCCGGGTGCAAGTGCCCCGCCGGTGACTGTGAGGTTGTTGACTAAGGGCGTATTACTTAGGGTCCTTTGTGCAATGAGCGCGGGCAATGCGTTGTACATGATTCCCGCGCCGCCCCGAATCACGGTTTTGTGACCGCCAGGGTTCCATGCAAAGCCAATCCGAGGAGACCAGTTCACAGCGTCCAGGTAAGTGTAAGCCTGGTGCCGGTTTGACTCGATTACCTGGTTATAGGGCTGATTTACATCGTGAGGCAGCTTGTTGAAGGGTAACGTAAGGTTTGAGAAACAGTCCTGCTGGCAGACCGGGTTGGAGTTGTGTTCCGCCCGAAAACCGATATTCACGGTTAGATGGGAACTCACCTTCCAGTCATCCTGGAAGTACATTCCCAGGTTATAGAGAGCAAGCGGTGCTTCGGTACGGTTCGGAAACACCTGCTGCAAATTGCTCAAGGGTCCGCCTCCCGCGTAGAACTCCGCAAGACTCCCTGCGGTGAGAGTGCCCGTGAATCCGGTTGCCAGCCCGAGTTCTGAAATATCGTTACGGACAAAGTTGAAACCCATCCGGAACGTATGCGAGCGAATGACTTTCGACAGGTTGTCAATTACCTGATACTGAGTCACGCGGCGACCCTGGGGGTAGAGATTCGTCTCATACCCAAGCGGATAGAAAGGATTTCCCGAAACCGAAAAAGTCGTTGGGAACAGAGACGTGGTCGCACCGAGATTCGCGGGTCCGAACGCTGCGCTGTAATAGAGCCCGGCGAGCACGAATTCATTGACCATTGAACTGCCGAACGTGTGCGTCTCGTTCAGATTTCCCGCCATCTGCGGCTGCGTGCTGACAGAGCTGAGCAATGGGTTCAGAGGGTCTGTGTAGCTCGGTTGAGTGCCGTTGTCGCGCCAGATGCGGACGTAGGCGCGGTCATTGGTGCTGATCTGGTGATCCACTCTAACTGCATACTGATACTCTCGCGCCCGGGCCGGAGCTGCCGCACGGAACTGCAGTATGCAAGGGGCTCCGGCAAGGGCGGTGAGAGCTGAAGCCGGCAGACCGGTACAGCCCCCGCCCGAAATGGGAGTGCCGGTGCCGGCACCCGGCGCACCGTTATAGACTGCAAAACCCTGCTGATAGAACGGCACTGAACTGGCCCGCCCAGTCGCAGTCAGGTTCGCGAGGACAGCGCTCTGAAACTGGGGGCTTGGTATCTGGACCAGCACTGGAGAGCTCGGGAAGACCATGCGAAGGCCCTCGTAGTTGGCAAAAAAGAACGTGCGGTCTTTCCGGACAGGTCCGCCGACGCTGGCCGCCCACTGGTTCACATTGTCAAATGGTCTCGCGATGCCGGAAGCATTACTAAAAAAATTGTTGGCATTCAGAATCCGTCCGTTCCACCACCAGATCGCGTCGCCATGCAGCTGGTTATTGCCCGACTTGGTGACGTAGTTGACCTGCGCGCCTGCGAGTTGTCCGTACTGCGCCGAGTAAGGGTTACTGACCACCGTGGCCTCACTGATTTCGTTCTGCCCCAGGAGCAGATTGCTGGCCCCGCTGTTGTTCACGTTGAAATACGGATCGTTGTTGTTCTGTCCGTTAATAGTGAACAAATTCGCGGTGCCTGGCAGCCCAAAAGCCGAAAACGTTCCATAAGAAGGGCCTGCTGTAGCCTGGGTGTTCATCACAACACCAGGCGCGGTCTGAGCCACATAGGTCAGATCACCACCCGGATTTGGCAGAAACGTGAGTTGTTCGGTGGTGAACGTAGTGGCTATGTTTCCGTTCTCCGTCTGGATGGGCGGCGGCATCTCCGTTATCTCGACTGTTGTACCGGCAGCACCCAACGCCAGCAGGAAATCGACGGTAGCGGTTTGGCCGACCTGTACCGGCGTTTGGCGCGTGCTGGATGCAAAGTTGGGCGCTGATGCTGTGATGCTGTAGGTGCCGGGCGGCAGAAGCGCAAAGCGGTAGATACCAGTTGAACTGCTGGTTGTGGTTCGCGTGGAACCGGTCTGCGTGTTCTTCAGACTCAGTGTGACGGTTCCGGTAATGTCACCTGAGGTGAGCGACTGAGCTCGCGCGTGAGGAGTGATGATGACAGCCAGCAGCCACGTACTTACTACTGTGAAGAGGAATCTCATGTTCAACCCCTGGCCCGTGCACAGCAAAGAGTCTGCCACTGTCACCGCGATAACTGGCAGACCGCGCAAATAAGAATAAACGGACGGCTGCTGAGAATTAACCCTATAAAAGGGGTTCCGGAATGGGGAAAAAAGCCCTGGGTAGCCGTCCGACTTTATCTTCCGTTTTATTTAATTGGGCCTGATTTTCCTTACCTGAGTAAGTAAATAAGCGCGAGACCGAAATACGGCACCAAAGTCATTGCCGGGCTACATAGCGCCCGTGTTTGTGCGCATTGTCAACAGATCCGTCGGATGGCCGACACATTCGCCACAGCCCGGGCACGCAGCAAACTGCGACGAAGCACGAGAAGGTGGAAGGCTCAGGCAGGCTTGCTGAATAAAATATCGGTTTGCACCCCGCCATGGAAGTCAGGCCGGTTTCGAACCGGCTCATAACCCGCCGCCTCCTATTCAGAGCGCGCGTACGTGAATCAAATCCGGCCTCTCAAAAGGGGGGAAGTTTCACGGGATTGTTTAGCGTAGTGATCAACCAGTCGAGGGCTACGTCCGTTTGATCGGTCGGCGCATCCACTTGTATGCACCGGCCGCGCGGGACATCTGCCAACACGTAAGAAGGACCGCCTGTACCTCCACCCGACCACGTCGCTCAACCCTGCCGTCTTATCCGCCCCTTGTAGAGAATGGATGAGCTGCTTGTGTCTGATCCCGGGTACACCGTGAAGATGAAGTGTTGGATCATGTTCGCCCCGCACAACCCGCAAAAAGTGCTGCCACGAGTGGCGCACTCCCGCATCCGACGCCCCTTTAACCTGTCGCAGCGTCAGCAGAAACTCTAAAACCACCCAAGCCGCCAGACGACCGCGAGCAGCACTGTCGTTGTGAGACCCATAATGCCGGTAACTATCGCTGTTCCCTGGGAAGAGTCTGTAAATGGCAAGCCCTTCAGGTTCATCCCAAAGAACCCCGAGATGATCAGCGCAGGCAAGGCAATGGTACCGACTACGGTCAGCACCTTCATCACCCGGTTCGTCTTGTTTGCGACGCTCGAAAGGTAAACGTCCATAGTGCCACTCAGCAGGTCCCGCTGAGTTTCTACCTGATCGAGATTGCGAGCCACGTGGTCGTAAACGTCCCGCAGAAAGGGAATCAGGTCGGCAGGGATGAGATCACTGGGAGTGCGATACAGGTGCGCTGCAAGATCTCTGGTATTCGCCAGGATACGCCGCAATTCAATCAGCGCCCGGCGGGTCCGAAAAATGCGGGCCAAAACCTCGGGATCGGGATCCTGCAGCACCCGTTCTTCCAGCCCATCAATAACGTCGTCAATGTGATCCATGATGGGCAGATATGAGTCCACCGTGCCGTCATAGATCCGATACAGAACCTGAGACGCGCTTAGCACCGGGGCCGCCCGGGCCTGTTGCAGGATGTGGCCGCACGTTTCGCGGTTGCCCTCCTGCACCGTGATTACCCAGTCGCTGCCCAGGAATATGTCCAGATCGTGGAACACCAGTTCGTGGTCCGGGTCCACCTGGACCGGCTTGAGGACCACGAACAAATAGCCCTTGCCCTCCTCAACCTTGCCGCGCTGCCCGCCATGACGGCAGTCCTCTATGTGAAGAGGATGGATGTGATACTCGGCCGCGAGACGGTCCAGTTCAGCGTCGTTCGGATCCACTATGTCGTGCCAATTCATTCTTCTGCGCTCCTCCTGGTCTGGCCTGCAGCGGTTCGCTGAGTTTCCTGCCCACCGGAAGTAATTTAGCAGCCGCGCAGGTCGTTGATATGCGCGCCGCATAACACTCATCAGGACGCAGGGCGGTGGGCGGCAGCCCAACTGCTGCACTGGCGTGGAATGTATCTGCCTCTGCCTCTTATTACCCAGACGCTTCTGGGTGTGCTCTCCCTTGCAGTCCTGGTCACCGGAATCTACTGTCTGTACCGTGGTTATCGCCCATCAAAACGGCGCCATTACAAGCCTGTTGAGCACCACAGGTCTGCAGCGACGCGCGAAGTACTTCAAAAGGAACCCGCCACTCCGCCGCGCAAAGCGGTAAACCGTCCTGTCCTGTTGGGGTTGCTGCTCATGCTGTTCAGCTTCACCGGACGGACGTCGTTTCAATATGTGTTCCCGGTTGGGCGTGACGAGCCTGGACCGATGCGAAGGGGGCAGGTTCAGACAGTTAATGGTTGGGGAGGCTCAAAGATCCGGGTCGAAACCTACGGGCCATCCACAGCCCCCACACTCCTGTTCACTCATGGCTGGGGTATGGACAGCACGGAGTGGTATTACGCGAAGCGCCATCTCGCCGGCAAGTTCCAGCTGATCGTCTGGGACCTGCCTGGCCTTGGCCAGTCCACCCAACCGGACGACCGGGATTTCGGATTGGAAAGAATGGCGCGCGATCTGCGCGCTGTTCTCTCAACTGCGCCAGGAAAGCCGGTGGTGCTGGTGGGGCACAGCATCGGCGGCATGATTAACCTGACCTTTTGCCGCCTGTTCCCTGAGTTGCTGGGACGCGACGTGGCCGGAATCGTTCAGGTGGATACAAGTTACACAAATCCGGTGAAGACGACAAACCATAGCCAGTTGTCACAAGCACTGCAAAAGCCCGTCGCGGAACCCGTTCTTCACGCCATGATCGGGCTGTCACCTCTCGTGCATTTCATGAACTGGCTGAGCTACGAAAACGGCATATCGTATCTGACGAATGCGAAAAGTTCCTTCGCGGGAGCGGAGACACGTGGCCAGATCGACCTGGTTTCTCGCCTGCAGACCGAAGCGTCGCCCGCCGTAATCGCGAGGGGTACTCTGGCCATGTTTCACTGGGACGAGAGCGCCATTCTGCCGCGCATCACCGTTCCCGTCCTCTTGGTGGTGGGTAAGGAGGACACCACTACGCTTCCTTCCGCCAGTGAGCACATGCATGCAGCCATACCTCACTCCACGATCGCTCTTGTGAGTCCTGCCGCTCATTACAGCCTGCTGGAACAGAACCAGGCCGTAGATTCTGCGATCGGTCAATTCGCAGCCACGCATTTGGGCACAATGGAGGCCTTCCGCGGTCCCCCGCAGCAGTGAACGCGGAACAGGAGCCTGAGGCGAAGCCGGCAGCACAGATGATGGATACAGAGCGCTACGCTGGTAAGCATTGAAGAAGTGGAACTTAATTGACCAAAGCTTAACGCCGGAAGGCAAGGCCATCTCTCTCCATGAGCACGACGGCACTTACAGCATCCGCATAGATTCCGCTGAGCTGATGTCGACACGCCGGCACGCCTCGGAGGACAGGATCTCTGAACTTGCGTGCGCCGATCTCAAACTAAAACGTCGTGCACATGTTCTTATAGGTGGCCTCGGCATGGGCTTCACTCTGAAATCCGCGCTGTCGGTGCTTGCGCCCGATGCCGCTGTTGTCGTCGCGGAGATCCTGCCCGCAATCATCTCCTGGAATCGAAATACAGCATTTCCTCTCGGATCTGCCGCAATGGCGGACCCGCGCGTCACCATCCGGACGCAGGATGTTGTCGAGGTAATTCGAGCTGCCCCCGGGGCGTTCGACAGCATAATCCTCGATGTAGATAACGGACCGGCCGCCCTGACGGATTCAGGAAACGCGCGGCTTTACTCCGAAGCCGGCCTTCGCCTGACGCGCGCCTCATTAAAGCCAGGCGCTTGCGTCGGCTACTGGTCCGCAGCCCCCAGCCCACCATTCGAGAAGATGCTGGCCCGGGCAGGATTCACCGTCGAAGTGCACAGGTGCCGTGCTCACGCGAATACCGGCTCCTGGCATACTCTTTTCCTAGCAAAATGCCCGTAGACTCAGAGGGACGTGCTACGGCTATTACCAAAAGAGACGCCGCGCCGTTACAATCGTGTGACCGAGCACAGATTTGGTTTGCCTCCATATGCGATTTCCATTACTCTTTTCTCAGGTGCAGAACTGTTCCATCTGCGGCGAGAACACGCGGCTCTTTGTTTCCCGCGTCCCCTTGTGCGTGACCTGTTATGAGGCCGGGCCGGAGAAGCGGATAGCCCGGAGCCTGATAATGGCCAGCACGCTGGCCGAACCTGTGAAATGGCCAGCGCCAACAGCTTCTGACGGCGCGGCTGCACTGAACAGCCTCATCCCTCAAGCTCAGAAGGCTTTGGTAGCGTTCCTCGAGGTCGATCTGGATCTCTCCTCGACTCTGCTCGAGACTGCCGAATTATCCATATCCCGGCGGCACGTCGAAACCGCGCTGGAGAGGGTTCGCCGAGCGCTCCAGCTGATTCGCCGCCTTGGGGCCAGAATCAATGATCCCGTCGCCCAGGCAGACATCCACAGCAGAGTAGACGGGCTGGAACTACGTCTCGAAACCTTTCCAATCTGACTCAATTCGGGCGCAGGCCATTTTAAGTCCTTCTGGTTCTTCTCGCGCTGGCCGTGTATTCGATAGAATCCCCTCCATGAACTTGTTGAATCGCACGGGTATTTTTCTGACGGTATTCGCGGGTCTGGCCGCCGGGCAGCAGAGCCGGTTCGTGGTTGTGCAGAAGTTGTCCGGCACCGTAGGGTTCTACGATTCCGATGGAAAGCACATTGGAGATGCGAAGGTGGGACAGCACCCTCACGAAATGGCGCTTTCACCGGATGGCAAGACGCTCTACGTCTCCGACAACGGCGTCGTCTGGATGACGGAAAACGCGGACGGCGAGAACACCATCTCCGTCGTGGATGTTGCGTCGAGGAAACGCACCGCAGTGATTGATCTGGGCACGTATCGCCGGCCACACGGGATTACGGTCGATCCGAAGACGGGCCACGTCCTGGTCACGACGGAGAAGCCCAATGCGCTGCTCATTGTGGATCCAGGAACGCGAAAAACTCTGAAAGCGATTGACGTGAAGGGTACAGCGCCGCATATGGTGATGCTGAGTGCCGATTCGCAATGGGCGTTCACCAGCGACAGTAACAGCGGGGATCTTTCGGCCATACGTCTGGCAACCGGCGAAGTGAGCCTGATCCGCGCAGGCAAACGGCCGCAGGGCCAGGCGTTTTCACCGGACCACAAAACGCTTTACGTGACGGTTGCGGACGAGATGTCGATCGGCATATTCGACCTGACGAAGATGGCGTTCGTGGGACGCGTCTCAACCGGGAAGACGCCCGTCCGCGTGGCCGTGACGCCCGACGGTAAGACGCTGATTTATGCACTGCAGGAAGCGAATTCAGTGGGCTTCGCCGATATCGCCACCCGAAAAGAGACTGGCCAGGTGAATGCGGGCGGGCCGACTATGTCCATCTCGCTCTCCCGCGACGGGAAAACAGCGTATACGGGGATTCAGGAACAAGACAAGGTCGTCGCGATCTCAGTAGCGGAGCGCAGGATCGTGAATACGTTCAGCACGCCAAAAGGTGCGGGTCCGGATCCGGTAATCACGCTCTTCTGATTTCGGATTCCGAGCAACCTGGGGCACGCCCTCTCCTGGCCGGAGCGTGCGGCCCGACCGACTTTAAAGCTCCGGGTGAGTCCGATAAAAAACGATCAGGTCCGTAGCCGGAGGAGTGACCCCGGCAGCGCGAAGCCTGGCTGCAATCTGCCCCCGGTGGAAGCTGCCATGATTCACCAGGTGGAGCACAATCTGCCAGGCAGGCATATTGAACTCGTTGCCCTTCAGGTTCCGGTGTGGGATCCGCACGGCCCAGTTATCCGTCATCCCGGCCCAATCGGCCCAACGTCGGTGCAGCGCTGGCCAGGAATCGGCCAATCCGGCAATATCCGAGGGCGCCTCCAGTTGCGGAATCTGAACTTCACGGTCGCCCTGAACACGCCGAAGCCAAACTTCTTCGCCCAAGTAAATATGCTGAAGGATCGCAATGTCTCCAGGCGCATGCTCAGCCACTGCAGCGAGCATCAGATCGTCCGCCCATTTCATGAATGCGAGATGCTGGCGGCACGTATCTCCGAAATCGGGTCCCATTTGTATTGATTGTGCCAGCGTGCGGCTCAGTCCTGCAATTCAAGTTTCGGTCGCGGATAGGGCAGCGCCACATACGGTGAAACCAGACTTTCGTTTCCATCCTTATTCACCGCCTTCACGCCCAGAATCACCTCGTCGATGCTCAAACCCGGCAGCGTGTATTCATTCACCTTGCCCACGAAAATTTCGTGCTCCCAATACGGCGAAGTAGTGGGTCGCATCACCACCACATAGCCCGCCAGATCCTCGGGCGGATGCTCGTCTTTCCAGCGCAGCACAGCGTCGGACAGACCCTTGCCGCGCCCCAGGTTGGGCAGTTTGCGACCCTTGTTCGCACCGGTAGTCGCCTCTCGCTGAACATCCGGCGCGGAAGGCGCGAGGGCGAGACTGGCGATCGCGGCGCCATTTACCCGTGCCACATTTGCCGTGTAGGCGGGTGATGATTTATCAAACGTATCGTTAGCAGTATGCTGCGCGGCCAGGTTCTCGGCTGCTGTCGTAAAGCGCACCCCGGCAAACCCGTTCGCCACGAAGGGCGTGTGATCGCCGCCCCGGCTGAAACGGTCGTTGCGGAAGACCAGATCCGTTCGAAAACCCGGCACGTATCTCTGCGCGCAGAGGCGGACGTAACGGGCGAGTTCACGTGACACAGAATCGGTCGGGTCGTCCGAAAAGACGCGAACCAGCCCGCTTTCCTTCAGCCCGTTCCCCGCGTCGTCATTGCCCACGATGTCGTTATTCAGTACCGCCTCGATCTGCGCGCCGTCCTTTTTCGCCTTATCCGCGTAAAGCGTGCTGCCCACCAGCCCGATCTCTTCAGCCGCAAACGTGACGAACACAATCGTCTTCGCAAACTTGTACTGGCTCATCACCCGCGCCAGTTCCATTACAACGGCCGTGCCGCTGGCATTATCACTTACGCCCGGGGCGGGCGCTACAGCCGACTTTTCGTTATCCATGGCTCCGGTCGCACCGTCGCCGTTCGCCCGGAAGTCCCCGGCGCCGGCACGCGGAACAATGTTGAGCGAATCGTAATGGCCGCTCACGATAATGCGCTTCTCAGGGTTTGTGGTGCCCGGCAACACAGCTACCACGTTCACCACTTCGACATCGCGAAAGATTCGCCCCTGCTTTTTCACCTTCCACGGATCGAAGGAGACCTCAAGGCGCGGGCTGAAACTCCTGAACTGGTCGTAGATCCATCGCCGGGCAGCCCCGATGCCAGTGTCCGGCAGAGTGGGATCAGTGAAGTCGCCCCGGGTTCCAAAGGCTTCAAGCCTCTTCATCGTCTCTGAGATGCGGTGGGTGGAAACGTCCCCCACGATCTTCTGAATGTTAGGATCGGGTTTTCCCATCTGCGCGGTGCAAGACAATCCGGATAACAAAACAACTACTGCAGCGCGCAAATCGGCCATCCAGAGATTA
>JAUZEU010000753.1 GCA_030838885.1 Bryobacterales bacterium
GAAACCGCTCATCGGGATTCTTGCGCAGACACCGCATCACGACGTGGGCGCGCGAGGGCGGCACGTGTTTCAGTGGCTGCGGTTCGGAATGGAGGATTCCCGCTATGGCCGCCAGCGGAGAGTGTCCAGGAAATGCTCGTTCGCCGCTCAGCATTTCATAGAGAACGAGGCCGAACGAAAAGATGTCGGAACGGTGATCGACATGCAAGCCGGAGGCCTGCTCCGGCGACATATAAGCGGCAGTGCCTACGATGATTCCCAGTCGCGTGGAAGCCTGATCATTGAACGTAGTCACGGTAACCCCGGTACTGCTGAACGGCACACTGTCCAGCATCTTTGCCAGGCCGAAATCCAAGACCTTTGCGATACCGTCTTCGGTCACCATGATGTTGGCCGGCTTCAGGTCGCGATGCACGATGCCTGCAGAATGCGCTTTGCTGAGGGCGCTGGCGATCTGAATGGCGATCCGGATCGCCAGGCGTATTTCCAGTCCGTTCGCCGGGATCGCTTCGGCCAGGGTCTTTCCGGCTACGTATTCCATTGTGATGAAATGCGTTCCGTCCGCTTCGGCAATGTCGTAGATGGTGACGATGTTCGGGTGGTTGAGGCGTGAAGCAGACTGCGCTTCCCGTATGAAACGGAAGCGACGCTCGTCGTTTCCGACTACATCGGCGGGCAGGAATTTAAGCGCGACTTCACGTCCGAGACGAGTGTCGAGAGCCTTGAAAACAGCTCCCATCCCGCCTTCGCCGAGTTTGTCGAGAATTTTGTAAGGACCGAGGGTCCGTCCAGTCATTCACCGTTTCAGTGTACTGAGATTGTTCATCATAGCAGCGGCGGATTTTCATTTACCGGTGCTTCTGCATACGGATACGGGCGCAGACAGGGCACTGCCACTTGCGTTTTTTGTGATAGATGTGCCCCTTGAGCTCTTTCATCGGGGTTTTGCACACCTTGCAGGTCATTTTGACTGGACGAGCGCGCCGTGAAAAGCTACAAAGAACCAAGCCATACGCGGCAGGGTGTCCGCGCATGGCTTAGTGGTCAGCGCTGCACGCGGCCGGACCCATCGCCCTTCAGAAGAGCTTTCACTTCGTCCACCGTGAAGCGATTGAAGTCACCGGGAAGCGAATGCTTCAGGCATGACGCGGCGACGGCAAATTCGAGCGCCTCCTGCTTCGAACCGAGGGCATTCAGACCATAGATGAGTCCGCCGGCGAAGGAGTCTCCGCCACCAACGCGGTCCACGATGTGCGTGATCTCGTAATGCCGGCTTAGCAGGAAATCCTTGCCGTCGAACAGGCACGCCGACCAGCCGTTGTGCGAGGCACTTTTCGATTCGCGTAAAGTGATGGCGATGGTTTTGACGTTCGGATACGCTTTCAACACCTTGGCGGCAAGCTCCCGGTAGACGTCATGACTGAGTTTTCCGGAGTGTACATCCACATTCGCTTCGATGCCCAGCGCAGCCTGACAATCCTCTTCGTTGGCAATCACGACGTCAACATACTTCACCAGTTCGCTCATGACTTCGTGGGCCGGCTTGCCCCATTTCCAGAGGTTCTTCCGGTAATTCAGATCGCACGAGACGGTGATGCCTTTCGCCTGAGCGGTTTTCACGGACTCCATCGCAAGGTCGGCCGCAGAAGCACTGATCGCAGGTGTGATGCCGGTGGTGTGGAACCATCCGGCGCCCTCGAAAATCGTGTTCCAGTCGAAGTCACCGGGCTTTGCCAGTGCGATGGAACTGTTTTCGCGGTCGTAGACAACCTTTGACGGACGCTGGTTGGCGCCGGGCTCCACGAAGTAGATACCGACTCGGCCTTTGGTCCGGATGATGTGGGAAGTGTCGACATTGAAGCGACGCATCTCAGCAACCATGGAATCGGCGATGGGATTGGATGGGACCGCGGTGACATAGGCCGCGGGCAGTCCGAAGCCTGCAACCGAGACCGCGACGTTGGCTTCGCCGCCACCCCAGGTCGCAACGAAAGCAGGGCTTTGCAGGAAGCGCTCGAAGCCGGGGGGCGCGAGGCGAAGCATGATCTCGCCAAAAGTGACTATGGTTTTGCCGGAATTGTGAACTGACATTTGAAATACATGTTTATCATGCCTATTGCGAAACTGCGGCAATGGCATCAAGGGCAAATCCCGCATCGATTGCGGCAAGGCCTTCGAACGGTATGACGGTGATGGGGGATGTATTACCCGGCCTGGTCGCGAGGAGCAATTTGCGCGACATTATCCCGGTCGAAGCGGAGAGTGGATAGATGTGCGTCAGAACAAGGTTCGCGGCGGAAGCGCCAGCTGAGCTGAGATCGCGATCGAGGCGCTGAAAAGAGAGGGCGGCGTCCTTTTCTTCGGAGCCGAACGCAACACGGGTACCGGAAAATGCGAGTTTTTCCGCAGTGGCTTTGTTGCCGCGCGCGACCGCTTCGCAGATCGCGAGCGCCTGGCCGGGGCCCCGCTGCGTCTGAACAATATTCGCGGCGGCGCCAGGGAAGCGGGCAATGACCGCCGACGTAAGCTCCGGCGCGTCACTCAGGTTGCTCACGAAGCAACTGACGGCCAGAGCGCTTTGGCCATTTAGCTTTTCGGCCAGCTGATCCAAGGCCTTCAGAAGCAGTGGCTTCGCAGAACTGAGAGGATCAGGGGCTGTCACCGGTTCAGTGGCGATGAAGTCTAATCCGGAGCTGCTTAAGTCTCGTTTCGCGACGGAGATACTTTCCAGAACTACCTGAGCATTCTCCGCCGGGAGGCCACCCGCACGTACGACGCTGACGGATGGCAGCGACCCGCGTTTGTCACCGAAAACCTCGCTTACCAACTGGGGTACACGGCGCACATCCCCGCTTCCCGCCACAAAGGCGCGGATGTGAATGACGGGCAGTCCGCCGTTGAGCCTGAGCAGAGCGCGAAGGGCATCGCGGGTCTGCTGCGCGAGCGGACCCTTTCCCGAGAGGGGAGACACATGGAAAACCAGGCGGCGTGTTTCGCCTACCGCGACCTGCGGTGGCTCTTTGGGCAACGCCAGCGTCTGAGTCATATCCTCGGTTTTCTTTTTCTTCGCGGCGAAGAGGCCCCCAACGCAAAGCAACGCGAGGCAACTTAGTACCGCTCCGGTCAGAAAACGCCTGTATGGCATGTCCTCACAATTCTATCGGCCTCGGGCTCCGGATTTACCTGGGATTGAATTGGATGGCCTTTCAGCAGTCCAATTTGGCATGGTACACTGATCGCGAGATGGACATCCGGCCCGAACTGGATCTCAATTCGGAAACGCCTCTTTACCGACAATTGGGCGGTTATTTGCAGCGCCTGATTGAATCCGGCGATCTGTTGCCCGGTGACCGACTACCTCCCACACGGGAATTGGCCGGGCAACTTGGCCTGAACCGGACTACCGTGTCGGCCGCGTATGAGCTTTTGGAAGCGGGCGGGCTGATCAAAGGTTCGGTGGGGCGGGGAAGCTTTGTTTGCGGCGTGCCTGAGCGAGAAGCAGGGGGGCTGAACTGGTCCCGTACGCTCACGTCATCGCAAACGACCTCTACCGGGTCTGTCAGACCGGGGGTGATCGACTTTTCAGCTTCGCGCCCTTCGGAAAAGCTGTTTCCGGTGGACGAATTCCGTGCCTGCTGCGACGAGGTTCTGCACAGCGACAGGCTTCGTTCGCTGTTGCAGCTGGGGTCTCCTGGAGGATACGAGCCGCTCAGGAACTATCTGCTGCAGCGTTCCGGTGTCGCCTGCCCGACTGACGACATCCTGATTACCAATGGTTGCCAGCAGGCTGTGGATCTGCTGCGTCGCGCTCTGGTGCGCCCAGGTACGAAGGTGGCGATTGAAGATCCGGTGTATCCCGGGCTGCGCAATCTGTTTGTGGAAGCTGGCGCCGAGTTGATTGGTATTCCGGTGACGCACGAAGGCATGGATCTGTACTCGCTGCGGCAGGCTTTGGAAGCAGGTGCGAAGGTTGTGGTGCTGACGCCTTCATTCCAAAACCCCACGGGTGCACTGATGCTACCGGCGGCGCGGAAAATGATTGTCGGGATGGCGCGCGGCGCGGGCGCCGTGGTGATTGAGAACGACATCTATAGCGAACTCTCTTACTTCGGTGGCGATGCGCCCCGGCTGAAGTCGCTGGATCCGAGTGTCATTTTGCTGGGCAGTTTTTCGAAGATCGCGTTTCCGGGAATGCGCTGCGGCTGGATCATTGCGCCGAAGCCTGTGATTGCCCGTGTGACTGAGTTGAAGCAACTGGCCGATCTGCACACGGACCAGCTTTCACAAGCGTTTCTGCTGCGGTTTGCGGAATCGGGCCGGCTGGAAACCCATCAGGCGAAGATGATTGCCGCTGGGAAAGAAAGACTTCGGGCCGTTGAGCAGGCATCGGGGAAGTATCTCACCGACTGCCGTTTTACAGTGCCCAATGGCGGCATGAATCTGTGGATCAATTTACCGGAGGGGCTGGATTCCGGCGCGCTGCGCGGCCTCGCTCAGCAGGCAGGGGTGGACTACCTGCCGGGCCGTTATTTTTCGGTTTCGAGACCGCTCGATTCGGGGCTTCGCCTCAGTTTTGCGGGACTGGAGCCGGCCGAGATTCGCCGGGGAATCGAAATCCTCGGCGCAGTAATTCAGGAAGCAAAGGGTACTCGCGAGGATTTGTCCAGGCCGACGCTCGCGATGGTTTAGCAAAAAAACTTGAGAGGACGAAGAGATGATTCTGAACAGTGAACAGTTCCGGCTAAACGTCGGATTAACCGAAATGCTGAAGGGCGGCGTGATTATGGACGTGATCAATGCCGAACAGGCAGTGATTGCGGAACGGGCCGGAGCAGCGGCCGTGATGGCGCTGGAGCGCGTTCCTTCCGATATCCGCAAAGAGGGCGGCGTGGCGCGCATGTCGCCGGTCAGCGTCATCCGGGAAATCATGGGTGCCGTGACCATTCCTGTGATGGCGAAGGCCCGCATCGGGCATTTCACGGAAGCCCGCATTCTGGAAGCTCTGGGCGTGGATTACATCGACGAGAGCGAAGTGCTGACCCCGGCAGACGAAGAGCACCACATCAACAAGAAAGACTTTAAAACGCCGTTTGTTTGCGGAGCCCGAAATCTCGGCGAGGCGTTGCGCAGGATCGCGGAAGGCGCCTGCATGATCCGGACCAAGGGCGAGGCGGGCTCCGGCAATATCGTGGAAGCGGTGCGCCACATCCGGACCATCATCAAGGAAATGCGGCAACTCACGGTGCTGGGTAAAGAAGAGCTGGTGCATGAGGCGAAGCTCCTGGGCGCACCGCTCGACCTGGTGGAGTGGGTAGCGGAACACGGCAAGCTGCCGGTGCCGAACTTCTCTGCAGGCGGCATTGCAACTCCGGCAGATGCGGCCCTTGTGCTGCAGTTGGGCGCCGAAGCGGTGTTCGTGGGTTCCGGCATCTTCAAGAGCGCTGACCCCGAAGCGCGCGCGAAAGCGATCGTGATGGCGACCACGTACTACAAGGATCCGCAGAAGCTTCTGGAAGCGAGCGAAGATCTGGGCATGGCGATGGCTGGCCTGGATATTTCCAAGCTGCCCGAGAGCGAACTGATGCAGACGCGGGGCTGGTAAGCAGCCGGCATGAAGAAGCGAGTGGGCGTTCTGGCCCTGCAGGGTGACTTTGAAGCGCACGAGAAAGCTCTCGTGCGGGCGGGGGCCGACGTCCGGCAGGTCAGGACCGCTGCGGATATGGCGGCTGTAGACGGGCTGGTGATTCCGGGCGGCGAGAGCACCACTATGCTGAAGCTGCTCAACTTCATGGATCTGAAAGAGCCGCTGCGGGAGTTTGCCAAAGAGAAGCCGGTGTTTGGCACCTGTGCGGGCGCCATCCTGCTCGCGACGAATGTGGAGAACCCCGTGCAGGAAAGTTTTGGCGCGGTGGATATGACGGTGGAGCGCAATGCTTATGGCCGCCAGATCGACAGCCGGGTGGTGCAACTCACGCCGGAGGCCGACTTTCAGGAGCGTACCGGCGCGGGGAAACTGGAGGCTGTTTTTATCCGCGCGCCCATCATCCGCCGAACCGGACCCGGAGTAAAGGTATTGGCGGAGTACGATGGTAGTCCGGTGCTGGTGGAACAGGGCAGACATCTGATTGCCACGTTCCATCCGGAATTGACACCGGATTCGAGGGTACACCAATTATTTCTGAGCAAGATTTGAAACGGGTTCTGTTCGTGTGTATTGGAAACACGTGCCGCAGTCCCATGGCAGAGGGCTTCGCCAATATGTATGGAAAAGACGTGCTGGTGGCTACCAGTGCCGGCCTTGCGCCCGTGCTGTCGGTGGTGCCGGAAACCGTTTTCATCATGAATGAACTGAACGTGGATGTGTCGAAGCATGTTCCGATGCCCTACGATCCGGCTCAGGCGGATAAGTACGACATTGTGGTGAATATGTCGGGTTATAAACTACCGGGCAAACCGCCGAAGCAAGTGCTGGAATGGAAGGTTAAAGACCCCTATCAGCAGTCTCCGGAGGTGTACCGGGCCGTGCGCGACGATATTGAAGAGCGCGTGATGAGCTTGATTCTGCGCCTGCGTAAGGAACGCCAGTAAATCCTCTCAGGGGAGTGCGAATACGGTTAGTGCGGAGTCGTTGGCGATCGCGACATACTGCTTTCCGCTGATTGCGTACGAGATGGGAGAAGCCCGAATTTCCGAACCCGTCTGGTACTTCCAGAGCAGCTTTCCGGTGTGCGAGTCGAGCGCAAGCAGGAAGCCTTCTTTTGAAGCTGAGAACAGAACTCCGCCAGCGGTTCCTAAGACTCCTGCGGATGCCGAACCGTTTTGCAGGGTGTACTTCCAGCGGATGTCGCCCGTGAAGGGATCGATGGCGGTGATGACGCCTTTGCCGCCCACCGACTCATCGGCCTGATCCCCTGTTCCGGTATAGGGCGCGCCTGGAACGGGAGGCTTCGTGATGCTCTTATAAGTCGCGCAGGAATCGCGGGCGCCAATATAGAGCAACTTAGAAGTCGGGTCGTAAGAAGGTGACAACCAGTTGGTCGCTCCTGTCGCATCGGGGCAAACATAGTTACCTTCCGGTGTGGGATCGGTGTTCGGGATGACGATGGGCCTGCCCTTCGCGTCGAGCCCTTTGGCCCAGGTCTGGCGGGCGAAAGGTTTACCCAGAAGAAATTCGCCCGTCTCACGATCCAGCACGTAGAAGAAGGCGTTCCGGTCGGCGTGCAGCAGTAGCTTGCGCGGCTTGCCCTGATAAACAGCGTCGATCAGGACGGGTGTTTCGGATGCATCCCAATCGTGCGTGTCGTGCGGCGTGAACTGGAAGTACCACTTACGTCGCCCGGTGGCCGGATCCAGAGCGAGCACGCAATTGGTGTAAAGGTTGTCCCCTTCGCGGACTGAGCCGTTGTAGTCGGGCGATGGATTGCCGGTGCCCCAAAACAACGTGTCGGTCTCAGGATCGTAGGTCCCGGTCATCCATGTAGGGCCACCGCCCGTCTCGGCCGAATTACCTGACCATGTGGCACGCGCCGGGTCGCCGGGCTGTGCGATGGGTTGCACCCGCCATAATCGCTTGCCGGTCTTCGCGTCGTAGGCATCCAGAAAGCCGTACAGCGCACACTCGCCCGCGGTCACTCCGACGATGATCTTGTCTCCCACTACGAGCGGGGCGTGCGTGATGGAAAAGCCCTTCTTGTAGTCATCTACTGCGATGTCGAAAATAACGCGGCCCGTCTTCGCTTCCAGAGAAACCAGATGAGCATCGAGCGTTCCCAGATACAGGCGGTCGCCCATGACTGCGAAGCCACGGTTCGTCGAGACAGTGCAGTTCGCGTGGAATTCCGGCAGTGGTCGGCGATAACGCCAAACAGGGGATCCCGTGCGCGCATCAAGCGCGGCGGCGTTGTCGCGGGGCCCGGTCACGAACATCATGCCATCCACGACAATCGGGGTCACTTCGACATTGGATCCGCCGAACTGGAAGGTCCATTGGGCAGCGAGCTTTGAAACGTTGGCTGGCGTAACGGCCTTCAGCTGGCTGTAATGGTTGCCCTGCAGATCGCCCCAGTAATGCAGCCAGTTCTGTGGCTCCGCGCCGGAGTTCTTCAGGCGATCCCAGGTGACATTGAAGTCGGCGGGGGGCTGCCAGACGGAAAGATCTTTTTCGATGGCGGTCGGCTGCTTCAGAAACGCGACAAGATCATCCACCTGCTTCGGTTCCAGCGCCATCTTCGGCATGAGAGACTTCACGTCTGTCCGGGAGCGTATGTCGCTCTTCGATAGAAGATAAACCTTCTCTTCGCGATCGCGCAGGTAAAGAGAGAACGAATTCTCGAATATGATGGCGCCGCGGATTTTTCGACCGTCGGCGGTTTGCACGTCCGCACCCTTATTCCCGCCACGCGGATTGTCCCCGGGATCCGAGATCGCGCGGCCGAGATCGCGCACGGAACGCTGCTCGCCAATGCTGCTGAGATCGGGACCAAAACTATGCCCCGAGCCTTTCATCGCGTGACAGCCGGCGCAACCGCCGGATCCAAGGAACAGAGCACGACCGGCCTCTGGATTTCCCGTTGCCTTCTCGTCAGACCCGCGAGTGACGGAAAGCAGCCATTCTGCAATGACGGCGGGCTGATTGCCTGGCAGCGGCACGGCCGGCATTTCCGTCCCCGGTATCCCGTCATGAATATTGCGCGCGATGTCTGAGGCAGCGCTGCCGTGCTTCCATTTACCCGACGTAAGATCCGGCCCGCGCGCGCCTTTTGCGTCCGCGCCATGGCAGGTGGAACAGTTAGCCACAAACAGCCGCTGGCCTTCCGCGAGATCAGAGCCTGCCGGGTGCGGGTTCTGGGCAAACGCGGATACAGCGGCAAATAGAATCGACCAGGAGAGCGCGATACGCAGCATGGGACCTCACTTCTTTCTCAGGCGGATCTCAAACAATTTAGGCCAGCGTTTGCCAGTGACAAACAGCCTGTCGCCCTTCGCATCATATGCGATTCCGTTCAGTACATCGGGTTGGCCCTGCGCGGCATCATTGGGATTCAGCAATCCGCTCAGGTCTATTGCTCCCACCACCTTCCCTGTTGCGGGATCAATCCGCACGATGCGGTTTGTCAGCCAGACATTGGCGTAGATCTCGCCGTTTACCCACTCCAGTTCGTTCACATTCTTCAAAGGCTGGCCGTACTCGGTGACCGTGAGCCTGCCCGTTTCCTGCAGCGTTTCGGGATCCCAGAAGCGCAGTTCCGGCGTACCGTCGCTCATGATGAGCCGCTT
>JAUZEU010000784.1 GCA_030838885.1 Bryobacterales bacterium
ATAGACGGCTTGCACCAGTAGCCTTCGCCGCTGCGCCCCCAGCTCCAGCCATTGCGAAACCAGAGCGTCGGAAGCACATGAAGCGTCCACGGCTCAGGCCCCCGGTTATCGATGCGCAGACGGATCAGAATGTCATTCTCTGACGCCTTGGCGTACTCCACCTGGACATCGAAGTACCGGTTCTCCGCAAAGATCCCTGTATCGTGCAGTTCAAATTCCCGGTCCTCGCGCGACCGGTTCCGATTCTCCTGCAACAACTGCTCATACGGGTACGCGCGCTGCGGGTACTTGTACAGCGCCTTCATATACGAGTGAGTAGGCGTGGAATCGAGATAAAAATACGCCTCTTTCACGTCCTCGCCGTGGTTACCCTCTTCGCCGTTCAGGCCGAAAAGACGCTCTTTCAGAATTGGATCAAGGCCGTTCCAGAGCGCCAGCGAAAAGCACATGCGGCCCTGCCGGTCGCAGATGCCCAGCAGGCCATCTTCTCCCCAACGGTAAGCGCGGCTGCGCGCGTGGTCATGCGGAAAGTATCTCCAGCACTCGCCCGTTGCCGAATAGTCTTCGCGCACCGTGCCCCACTGGCGTTCGGAGAGGTATGGGCCCCAGCGCTTCCAGTCTTTTTCGCGGCGGGCATCCTCGCCGAGGCGGATCTGTTCAGGATTCATAGGCAGTCGGATTACGCGGCGATTTCGATGATGTTCTTGATGCCCTGGGGGCGCAGAATCGGCTCCGCGAAATCGTCGATTGCATAGCGCCCGGTGATGAGCGCTCGAACGGCGTCGGGCCATTTGGCGTAGAAAGATACAAGGTCGGCGACTGCGTGCTCAAACGCGTCTTTCCCCGCGTTGACCGTGCCCAGCAGGCACTGGTTCTTCAGCACCAGATTGCGCATAATCGTGTCAGTATCGAACTCCGTGGGGCCGTGATGCCCCGGCACACCGGTCAGGATATACAGCCCGTTCGGCCCCAGCGCCCGCAATACATCGAACGCGAGTTTTGATGCGCCTGTCGCTTCATAAACCAGATCGATTGCCCCCACATCGGCAGCCATCTGATCCACCGTGCGGTCCTGCGAAGAAATGTATTTGCCCCCGATGGCCTTCACAATATCCGCTGCCGGATTCGGCTCGCGAGCCAGCGAATAAACAGTGATCTCATAACCATGATTGTGCAGTGCCATCGCCCCCAGCAGACCAACCGGGCCGGCGCCCAGGATGACGGCGCGATGCGTATGCGCCGCAAAATCCCACGGCAAGCGCTTCTGCACCTCAACGGCCTGCAGCAGGGCCTTCTCTGCGATCGTGAGCGGTTCCACCAGCACGCCCACATCACGGACGGACGCGGGAAGTGCGTTCAGATAGTATGCTTCGTCCACCACGAATTCCGTCATGAAGCCGTGCCGCTTCATGATGCCCCGCTCGGTGTAATCGCCGGTGACGCAGAAGTCGGGACGCCCCGCCTGGCACGGGATACACTCCTGGTGGGCGCAAGGCCTCCGGACCATGGGAATCGCGAGGTCGCCCGGTTTGAACCCGCTCACTTCAGCGCCCGTCTCCACCACTTCACCCAGAGCTTCGTGCCCCAGCACCAGGTAATCAGAACCGTCCGGTGGCAGACCGTAGTTAAACGATGCGATCTCGCGGTCCGTGCCGCAGACGCCCACGTTCAGAATGCGCAGTTTCACGCCCGTTGGGCTTTCCAGCTTCGGTTCGGGAAAATCCTGCACCACCCCGAGGTTTTTCGCGTGGGGATAAACGGCGGCTGCTTTCATTCAGATCTTCCTCAGTACAGCGCGGGCGGGCGATCCATCGGAACCTACCAGCTTCAGGGGCAGACAAACCAGTTCGTAATCCCCAGGCTCCACCGCGCTCAGATTCAAACCTTCGATGATCCAGATGTCCGCCCGCAAAATCGTCTGATGCGTCTCCACCATATCCTGCTTAAATCCACCTACTGAAAGAGCATCCACGCCGATAGTTCTGATCCGGCGTTCCGCCATATATGCGGCGGCATCCGCCGCAATAAAGATGTAATCCTCATCGAAGGCGTCGCTATTCCACCTTTTGGCGGAATTCGCCGTTTTTATCAGGATACGCTCGCCTGGCTGCAGGTCATATTGTTCCAGTTCCGGGCGGCGAATGGCGACAGGATCCGAAATCCAAATCACACGCGCCGGTCCAATGGTTGCGTCAATCGGCATCTGCTCCATCGTCGCCGCGCCCTGCAGGAAGTGGCGTGGTGCATCCATATGAGTGCCGGTGTGGACGCTCAAATCGATGCGCGACAGCGTGCAGATATCGCCGTCTTTCTGATCGAGAACCTGGCGGATCAGGTATTCGGGGTCGCCCGGCCAGTGCACCATGCCGTTGCGAACAGGGACGGTCACGTCAATCCAGTTGGTCACAAGCCTATGCTAGCCCGAACCTGAAGCACAACCAAAGTCAGCGTGATATTTGTCGCCACAAAGACGTGGATTTCGCGGCCGAAAGCTTCACACCGACCACGTCCGCCAGGGTGGGAGCAATCTGCAGCATTTCGATCTCGCCCAGCTTCAGCGGGCGAATTCCCTCCCCCGCCACTATGAAGACAGAACGGTAGCCGGGCCGGTTCGGCCACATCCTGTGCGCCCCGGTGTGGGTGCCGGAGCCAACCGCCGGGCCACGATCTTCCTCGTTCGCGACGAAGTCCGGCAGCGTATCGAAGGCGGCAACCCACTTCGAAAGACGCGGGGCCCTGGCGCGCACTTCCGCCATGGGCACCTCACGCGAGAGCCCCGATTTGCGGCCATCCTGCAGCAGCTTGCGAAAGAGCGTAGCCACGCTCGCGTCGGACGTACCGATCAGGCCATCCCGCACTTCCACCCGTCCCGCCTGGCCTGCCTGCTTCAGCATGACTTTCGGTCGAACCGCACGATTGTTGTTTTCAACGCCGTGGTCAGACACAATTGCGACAATCGTTCCCCTCGGCACCTTGGCCAGAATCTGGCCCACCAGATCGTCGTTATTCTCCAGCGCCTCGCGCGAATAAATGCTGAGTGCGCCCGTCTCATGCTCTTCGGAATCGACTTCAGAAAAATGCACGAACAGCAAATCCGGACTCTCTGAGCCCAGCAGATAAGTGGCGGCCTGTGCCGCGGAGGAATCGGTCCAGATCTCTTTCGCGAACGACGGAAATTTCTTTTCGATCAGCGAGGTCAATCCCGCCGGCGCGCTCTTCTGCGCAATGGAGTCGAAGGAAACCGCGTTGCCTTTATGAGTCTCCTGCAGTTCGGGCAGATCGAACGCGATCTTCGCGCCCAACGTGCCTGGCCAATAAACGGTCGCTGCCTTCAGCCCGTTCGCGGTGGCGGCGTCCCATAGCGCCAGAGTCTTTAAAGCCGAAGCAGGCCGGTCGTTTTCCAGAATCCCGTGCTGCCAGGGCGAAACGCCCGTCACCAGGGACGCGTGCGCCGGCCACGTCTCCGAAGGTGCCACGCCGATGACGGTAGCGCTCGCGCCCTCCCGCATCAGCCTGCGCAGATTCGGAGCCTTCACGCGCAGCGCGGGTTCGCTCAGAAAGCGGGCATCCAGCCCATCAATGGAGATAACCACCAGCTTGTGACTATTTTGTACGGCGAGTAAGGCCGGGATTGCCAGTGCGGCGAAGAATAGGCGCAACAAACTTAAATGTTAGCGTGCCTCTGCAGGGCTGACCACAGGAGCCCTGTCCAGGGGCCTGGTCGGGTCTATTCGCGTGAACAGCACGGCTGCCACAACCACAAAGCCCGCAATAAGCCATACCGGGACACTGTAGCTGCCCGTCGCCTGCACGATATAGCCGAACATCACCGAGCAAACGAACCCACCCAGTTGTCCCGCCGTGTTCATGGTGCCCGTCACCGCGCCCGCATAATCGCACCCGATATCGAGGCAGATGGCCCACGCGACCGGCAGCATCAAATCCGCCACACCGAAGCCCAGCGACGAAAGAATCACAATCGCTGTCTTGTCATGCGTCATGGTCATCGCAACCAGCAGCACCGCCGACAAAGCAAGACTCGCGCTGCCCGGCACAATC
>JAUZEU010000026.1 GCA_030838885.1 Bryobacterales bacterium
ATGAAGTATCCGCCGTTCAGTGCTATGGCTAATGTTTTGGTGCGGGCGCCTAAGCAGGAGGATGCTTTGAGGATGTCTACGGAGCTGGGGCATCATATGACTCCGGCGCCAGAGAATATGAAGATTATGGGTCCGGCGGAGGCTCCGGTGCCGAGACTGAAGGCGGAGTTTCGGTATCAGTTGTTGATTAAGGCCGGGAGTCGGAAGGCTTTGAATGGGTTGTTGAAGCGGGCGCAGGAGTTTGCAAGAGGGCAGAAGTGGGGGGCTACGGCGTTGGTTATTGATGTGGATCCTTTGACGTTGTTGTGAGGCTGGAAAAGGGCCAGTTGGTCAGGCCGGCTTTTGTTGGGTTGTTTTGGATGTAGAGTGTGGCGCGGTGCTCTTCATGGCGGTCCCGGATCAGGCGATCGAAGTAGTCTTTGGCCCAGAACGGTGTTTTCTTTACGGCTCTTGCGCTCAGAGCCTTTATGGCTGCTATGGCTTTGGGTAGATCTCCTTCCGGCCGGATCAGAATGTGGACATGATTTGGCATCAGGACCCAGGCTCCTAATTCGTACTGTTTGCGTTCTTCTCCTTGTAGTAAAATCTTTATTACGGCTTCGGCTACTTCCGGCTCGCTTAGCCACTTCGGTCCTGTTTGGGCCGCATCCAGTAGTTCTTCATGGGCTATGAAACCGTCGGCGGTCCAGGTTTTCGCTATTTGATTCTTTGCCAGAGAGCCGTGGAGTCTCCAGGTTACGAAGTAAGTGGCTCCCGGCATTTGCCAGTGCGGGAGCCGTTTGTGTTGTTCCACTTTTTCACTTTACCGGGCAGACGCGGCCGGGGGTCCGCGTGTCCCAAAGCTAAACCCTTAGCGGCTGGCGGGGGGGATTATGTTGTTCATTCTTGCGTAGACTACCATTTGGCCGTAGTGGTCGAAGCTGTGGGAGATCAGGATGGTGGCGGAGGACAGCCTGGGGCTTTTGGCTTTGGGGTTGAAGGGATTGGCGGTTTCCTGGATCAGGTTTTCGTTGGTCAGGGTGGCTACCGCTTTGTGGGCGTAGGCGAAGGCGTCCTTCACGTATTTCGTGATTTCCTCCTTCGTTTGGAGGTTGGCGGGACCGTTTTCGTCACTGCCTCCCTCTGACGGGTTCTTCTCGCCCAGGAGTGCGGCGGAGATCTGATAGAGGACGTAGGCGACGTGCTTCGACTGCAATCCAAAAGTCCGAACTCCTTTAAAGGCGCCGTCTTTCGGGGCAAAGTTGAACTGGTTGGCGGGCATCGCTTCGACCAGCGGCACGAATTCCTTTTCAAGACCAGTTAGCTGCGAGTCGAAAACTTTGTTAGCATCCGCGGCGAATACAGAGGTGGCGCAGAGGGCCATCGTAAGAAGGATTTTCATAGTGTTTACCAGTTTAGGTTAGAATGCGACCGATGACACGACGAAACGTTATTGCCCTGGCGGGTGCGGCTCCACTGCTGGCACAGACTGTGCCGGTGAAGCTGGGGATCGACCTGTTCAGTATCCGGTCTTCGGGCTGGACACCGTTTCAATACCTGGATTACTGCGCGGCGCAGAAGGCGAAGGTGGTGCATTTTTCGGAGGTCCGGTTCATTGGCAGTCTGGAGCCGGAGAACCTTCGGAAGGTGCGCGAGTATGCGGCGGCGCGCGGGATCGAGGTCGAGATCGGGATGAAGTCGATCTGCCCGACGTCGAAGATGTTCGAGGCGAAGGAGGGCACGGCGGAAGAGCAGCTGACGCGGATGATCGGGTCGGCAGGGATTGTGGGGTCGAAGATTGTACGGTGCGTGCTGGGCAGCGCGGAGGACAGGAAGCCCGGGCCGATCGAGATGCATATCGAGGGCATGGTGAAGGTGCTGCGGAACATGCGTGGGCGGGCGATGGACGCGGGTGTGAAGATTGCCATCGAGAACCATGCGGGAGATATGCAGGGCTGGGAGCTGCGAAACCTGATTGAGGCCGCGGGCAAGGATTTTGTGGGCGCGTGTCTGGATTCGGGAAATCCGTGCTGGACGCTGGAGGATCCGCACGCGACTCTGGAGGCGCTGCATCCTTACGTGCTGACGAGTCACGTTCGCGACAGCGCGGTTTGGCGAACGCCTCAGGGCGCGGCGGTGAGCTGGGTGCGGATGGGCGATGGCAACGTGAATATCGACGAGTATTGCCGGAAGTACGCGGCACTTTGTCCAGGGCGGGCGCTGTCCATGGAGTGCATTGTGACGGGGCCGAGAATGTTCCCGTATCGCGATCCGAAATTCTGGGATGCGTATCGCGATGTGCCGGCGTGGAACTTCGAGCGGTTCGCGGAGATTGCCGAGCGCGGGAAGCCGTTTGAGATTCCACGCGTGGAGCGGGCGCAGGCGGCGCAAAGAGAGCGCGAGGATCTGGAAGCGAGTCTGGCGCATGTGAAAAGTGTGCTCGGTTTGCAGGGTTAGCGGGCGTTAAGCGGCCTTCCGGAGACCTTTGAGCGGCTGGCGGAAGAGGTTTCGGGCTTCTTCGAGGCGGCGGTTGCGGTCGATTACGCGATTGATTTCGGCGGTTGAAAATCCGAACCCATCACCAGAGGCTGTACCGTCGGGTGCAGTTCCTCCTGGATAATCCGAGCTTCCGCTCACGTTGAACAGGTCGGTCTCAACGGTGTAGGTTTCCCCTTTTGATTTCGCCAGGCTGGCGAGGAGGAGGGCTTCTTCGAAGGCCTTGTCGCGGACTTGTGCGCGGGCGGTCTGGAGGGCTTTCAGTTCTGCCTTGTTCTTTGAGATGGCGCGGGCTATACGGCCGGCGTAGACGGTGAGGAGCTGGATTTCGCGGGCGTGGTCGAGGTAGGTTTGCGCCTGGTTGAGGCCTGGTCGGTTTCGTGGTCGTCGCTGCTTTCGGAGGGACTGGTGGCGAGGTCGAGGGCGAAGATGTTCTCTTCGATGGCGCGGGCGCGGTTGAGGCGCCACTGGTCGTTGGCGATGGTGGCGGCGAGGTCGCGCTCGGGTTCGGAGTCGGGGTGGAGGCTGGCGATGGTTTGGGCGACGAAGGTTTCGTAGGCTTGGTGGTCTTCATCGGGCATGACTATGGTTTGGCCGGTGAGTCCGTGGCGGAGGCCGTTGAGGCGGGCGCGGTTTTTGCCGGCTTCGGTGCGGGGACCGGTGGAGTGTTGGGCGTTTTCGCGGTTGGCGTTGAGTTGTGCGTCGGACGTGGTTGTGGCCATTTTGTAAAGTCTCCTGGAAAACCAACGAATAGCATGGTCGGTGGGGAGAAACGGATGTTTTGGGGCGTAAAGTGTTGATTTTAAGGGGAATTTAGTTTGTGACTGAGTTTTTTGGGTGAGGGAATTTGGGCAAATAGAGCCGAAATGCGAAGCGGATCCTGATCTCGCGCCGTGCAATCATGTGCAGGTAATACGTACCCCGTCGCGCGTCAAACCCGTTAGCCGAATCGTAGGAATGGGGGATGCCGGATGACAGCATGAACCTCGTCTGGGGACCGAACGTCAAAGACCTCGACTCCTTCCGAAGCATAGAGCGTGGCCACGGCCGCAGCAACCATGCTTTTCCCCGTTTCAGGAGGCCCATCCAACACGAGAAACTTATGTTTCTGGAGCACGTCCAATGCTTTCAAGTACGCGTCGGTCTGGACAAACAGCGCGAGACGGGGAGCCCACTGGTCGAAGTAAGCTTTGCTGCGACTGTAGACAGCAGAGTGAACTATTTGGCTGAGGCCGAAAGACCCAGCAATTGCGGGAATAACCGGCGCAACTGGGGATGGAGGTCAAGCCACTCGCAAACCTCATTGCCGTCGACAATCCCGAAGTTCCCCGAGAAGCGGGCACTTAACGCCGTGGTTTGCAGCACGTCTCGGTTATCAGATGTGAGTGGAAGGTCCGTAATCAGTAGATAGTTATCTATTTTGCTGTGTTTGCTGCAAACGGCTTGAATTTCCTTCTTGAACGTCGATTTAGTGCCGATCTTGCGGACGGTCCTGCACCCTGCTCATCTAGGTCGATATATTTGACCTGAGACACCCAATAGCCCCTCCAAGACGAATGTGGGCTGGGGTATGGTGCATCCCCCCTATACGTCGCGTCCCGCCCCTTATCTTTCGAACCCCCGAATGAAGTGACTCCCGGGCCGATTATTTTCTTGAGCAGGGTTTTGATCAAACGTTCAAAGTTGTACCATCCAATCTCGCCAATTCGATATTTCAATGCCAAAGTAAATTCCAAAAACTAAAGATGCGTCTGGTTCGGAGAGTTTCTTAAGGGTGCGGGCTGAAGAGCCAGTATATCGTGCCACGTTTAGAAGAATTGGCAGCGTTTCTTTTGCCGCGTCGCAGGCGATCTCAAGAGAGAGCCACCGCTCGCTTACGCGATCGGCTCGGCAAGCTTTTGATAAGGTCCAGGGAAGACGCTGCCGCTACGTCTCGGCAGTGCTTGATCACAGAACAGACGCGGCCAGTGTCCGCGTGTCCACGGTTAGTCTCCGGGCGACTTCCGGTCTGTTTTGATCAGGGCTGCTGCGCTCAGCGAACTGGCGAGTGCAAGCCCTACCGCCGCCCATAAGACCGCGCGATATCCGTCTACAAATGACTCCTGGATTGCGCGACGTGCGCGCGGATCACTTGTTTCTGCCGCGGCGAGTCTGGACCGTTGCGCCTCGATCTGCGCCCGCAGGTCGGGCGGCAGCGCGAGATGGTCCAACCGGTGGGTCAGTGCGTTTTGGAATACGCCGCTGAGCAAAGCTCCGAAGACTGCCACGGCCAGCAGGCCGGCGATGCGCGAGACGGCGTTGTTGATGCCGGAGGCCGTTCCCGCGTAGTTCTGGGGCACTGCGTTCATGACAGTCGTGGTCAGCGGGGCGACGCTGGTCGCCATACCGAGCCCCAATAGCAGAACTGCGGGAAGGAACGTGGACCAGTAAGGGCCGCCGATGCCTACCCTCGCGAATAGTGCGTATCCTACAGCAGCGATCAGGGGACCGACGACCAGCGGAAGTCTGGGGCCATATCGATCCAGAAGTCCGCCTGACCAGCGAGACAGAAGGAACATCAGCAGAATAAAGGGCAGCAGGGCGGCCCCTGCCTGGGTCGCCGAATAGCCCTGGATCTGTATCAGGTTGAGAGGGAAAAAGAAAAGCACACCGCTCATCGCAGAGTAGAGGAAGAGGGTGACGAGGTTGGCGCCCAGGAAATTTCCGGAGCGGAACAGCTGGAGCGGAATCATCGGGGAGGAGGAGTGTGCTTCCCACCAGAACAGGGCCACCAATGCCACAACACCGATTGCTCCCGCTGCGGGCGACGATTCGATCAGAGCGAATACGACTCCGCCGAAACCCAGCGCTGTGAACAGGCCGCCCAACCAATCCGGCCGCTGGCCTACGGTAGCGGCCTTGCTTTCCGGGACTTTCCACAGGGCGAGACAGAGGACGATGAGTCCCAAGGGAACGTTGATGAAGAACACCCATCTCCATGAGCCGTGCTGGGTGAACCAGCCGCCCAGCACCGGACCGATGGCGGCGGTGATGGAAGTGAAGCCGGACCACGTTCCGATGGCGCGGCCGCGCTCTTCGCGCGAGAAGTTCGCGCTGATGAGAGCCAGGCTGCCGGGAACGAGGAGCGCGCCGCCTACTCCCTGAAGGGCCCTGGCGATGATTAGCTGGCGGATGTCGGGCGCGAGTCCGCACCAGGCGGAGGAGGCGCAGAAAAGCACGACTCCGGCAGCGAAGATTTTGCGGCGGCCGAACAGGTCGCCCAGTGACCCGCCGATGAGGAGCAGTGCGGCAAGGAAGAGGGCGTAGGATTCGACGACCCATTGAACGTCGGATAAGTTTGCATGCAAGGCCGACTGGAGAGCAGGTAAGGCCACATTGACGACTGTGCCGTCGATGAACGCCATGCTGGAGCCCAGGATGGTGGCGGCCAGAATCCAAGGGCCGTTTGTGGTGGATGGAGGTTCGGAGGTACTGGTGAGAATGACGGCCTTGTCGCAGGGAGGGTTCGCGTAGTTGGCCATGGTTTATTTTCCGACTTATGGCGGTGGGTCGGAGTCGGCGAGCGGGGGTATTTGCGCGTCGATGTCACTGCAGGCATGCCGAGAGCTCGATCGGCGGATTGCTGGGTGGAAGCCGCCGGTCGCTTCAGATAGAAGGGCATGAGGAATGGGTCGGTCAGGAACTCTGGCTGCGCGCGTCAGAAGCGATTCGTCACCGGGCAGACGCGGCCGGGGGTCCGCGTGTCCCAAAGCCACTTACGACCCGAATGCCGCCGGCTTGATGTTCTGGTTGACGCAGAAGAAGTTGCCGGGATCGTACTTTGCTTTAATTGCCGCGAGGCGATCGTAATTCCCGCGATACGTTGCCCTGATGCGCTCATCGCCTTCTTCCATCATGAAGTTCAGGTAAGCTCCGCCGGCGCCGAAGGGGTGCAGGGCGTTGTAATAACCTTTGGCCCAGTCTGTGATTTTGCCGGAGTTCGCGGGATCGGGATCCACGCCTACGATCACTTCGCTCCAGACGACATCGCGATAGCTGAACGCTGTGTCGGATTCGCCTACCCGATTCACTTTCCCGTTAATCGGGTATAGGTGCATGGTCGATTGCCAGGTCGGCATCAGCCTGGCGTGTTCCAGATGCTTTTCAATTGCGTCGTCGCTGAGTTCCCTGAAGAAATCGCCTTTCCAGTACCATTGCAGACCGGTGGGATAGATCGGGTCGAACATTCCCTGCAGCATCGGAAACGGCATGGGCACGAAGAACTCGAAAGCCGGCGGACGGTAGCTGCGGATGGGTTCCAGAATCGTATTCGCCTGCTCCATCGAGCCCTGACAGCACCACACGATGCCGCACATTTTGCGCAGATGCAGTTCTTCCGGGAAGGGCGGCCCGGGGGGTACGCTCATCATGGCGAAGAAGCCATTCATTTCCTCGGGCGCCTGTGTGATGAACTCGCGGTACCACTTCATCACGTCCGCCGCGTCCTCCAGGTTCCAGAGCATGGGTCCGGCGCAGACGGTACTGACCGGGTGGGCCTCAAAGAGGAACGACGTCACGATGCCGAAGTTGCCGCCGCCACCACGCACTGCCCAGAACAGGTCCGGGTTCTCTTCCGCGCTGGCGACCACGAAGCTGCCGTCGGCGAGCACCATGTCAACCGAAAGCAGATTGTCGATGGTCAGCCCGTGCTTGCGGCTCAGGTGTCCCATGCCTCCGCCCAGGGTCAGCCCGGCAACGCCGGTGCTTGAGATTACGCCTGAGGGAACGGCAAGGCCGAAGGCGTGTGTGGCATGGTCCACATCGCTCCACTTGCAACCGGCGCCCACCAGCACCGTTCGCGCGGCGGGCTCCACGCGCACATACCTGATAGGCGCGAGATCGATCACCATGGCGTCATCGCAAACTCCCAGACCGGCCGCGTGATGGCCGCCACCGCGGACGGCAACCTGCAAACCACTGGCTTTCGCAGTGCGCACGGCGGTGATGACGTCGGCGACATCGCTACATTGGGCTATCAGCCTCGGCTTGCGATCGATCATCCCGTTAAAGACTTTTCTGGCGGCCTCGTACTCCGGATCGTGGGGCTCGAGAACCGCACCGCGAAACCGGCTCCGAAATTCAGTAACAGCTTCCTGTAAAGACATTTCCGTACTCCTGGTACCCGGCGCCTGGTTCATTTCGCGCCCGGTACCTACACTTTGCCCGGCGAGGCGTTCCTGGAGCGTTCTGCAGGGGCAGTTCCAGCCGTTCCGCCGGCGAGAATCGACAACCTGCGTGCGAACGCAACCGAACCCGAGTGCCGCGCCGCCTCGACGCCGCGCAGGTAGCTGGCGCGGGCCGGCTCGGGCTTTCCTTCGGCGGCCAGCAGATCGCCCTGCACGCGATGCAGTTCCGCCACCGCCCATTGCTCGCCGTTTTTGCTCGCGAAGGCAAAGCCGGTGGAGAGACTGGCGAGGGCTTCGCCAACCTGGCCCGCGCGGCCGAAGGTTTCGGCCAGCAAGGTGAAGTAATAGGGCAGGCGGATTTCAGCACCCAGGCGGCGCATGGCATCCAGCCCTTCGCGAAGTTGTGCCAGGCCGGCGGGAGCATCGCCTTCGGCAGCTTCCGCCCAGCCCGTCAGCACCTTCGCCATCGCGAGGTAATAAGCGAAACCATGACGGCCGCACAGTTCCACGGCTTCCCGCCCACGTTCCAGCGCCGCGCGGCTCTCACCCCGAAAGACGTGCAGCATTGCGGCATACGCGAGCGCAATGGCCTGGCTGAAAGGATGGCGTATACGGTTCGCAGCGGCTATGGCTTCGGCAGCGTGGGCATCCGCCTCATTCCCGCGGTCGTGATGCCAAGCCAGATGGGCGAGGTAAGAGCGGCAAGCGACGCCGATGTCGGGCCCGGCGAAGAGCGTGAGTACGGATTCAGCGGGGCCGGTGAGTGTGCGGATCGCGGCGGTCATATGGTCGAGCGATGCCTCCAGATGGCCCAGATGGAAAAGGCTGCTTCCCATGAGGAAGTTGCCGGCCAGCATCAGCCCGGGGGTCGGCTCGCGTTCCGCGATTCTGAGGAACTCGAGGCTGAACTGCCGCGATTTCTCCAGATCGCCGCGCACGATGTGGAAGACCCAGGCGCCGCTCAGGATCGCGAAGATGTTGCGATCGTCAAGCCGTCCGGAAAGGTCCAGTGCACGGTGGTAGGTCTCGCCCACTTCCGCAGCGGAGTAGCCTGCGGTGGTCACCAGCGCGGCGCCCAGGATCACCAGCAAATCCAGTTCCTGCTTGAGCCTGCGGTCAGATTCGGAGAAGCCACGGCACAGCGCGAGAGCGCGCCTGAGCAGATCTGCTGCTTCGGTGTCGGCATATCGCTGCCGCGCGTAGGAAGCCGCGCGCCAGTAGTGGTCTATGGCCTCGTCCGCCATTCCGGCCTGCTCGAGATGGAACGCAATCTGGCCGTTCCAGCTTTCTATGTCGGCCCCGTGGACCTCGGCGAGGGCGCGCGCGACGCGCCGGTGTAAATAACGCTGGCGCACGAGGCTTAGTTCCGCGCAGGCTACTTCGCGGAGGCGGTCGTGCGTGAAGTCGTACTCGGAGGCGCCGCGGCTTTCGATGATGCGGCGCCGCCAGAGTTCGTCGAGTGCGCGGGAGACGCTGGCTTCGTCCCAATCGGTAGCCTTCTCGAGCAATTCGAAGGAGAAGGGGCGGCCTATAACGCTCGCGAGGCCAGCGAGTTCGTAAGAAGGTGCGGTAAGGTCTGCCAGACGGGCCGCGATGACGGCATGCACGCGCGTGCTCTGGAGTCCGGCGCGTACGCTCTCCACCACGAAGAGCGGATTGCCCCGAGTGGCGCGGAAGATCTCTCCCAGGCTGGTGCTTTCGAGCGGTTGAAGGGCTTCGAGGCGCGCCAGTTCGGCCGTCTCCTGGGCGTCTAAAGGTTCCAGCGGAATTTCCAGAACCATGCCCGATTGCCTTAGCCCCGCGAGGAAGCGGGTGAACGGATGTTCGCGCGCGGTCTCTTCGGTCCTGACTGTTCCGACTACGAGGACGCCCGCTGCGGCGGGAGAGGTCAGGAGGGCGCTGAGCCATTCAAACGAGTCGGGGTCGCACCATTGCATGTCATCGAGAAGCAACAGAAGCGGCTTGCGGCTTTTGCCGAAGGCGGCGCTCAGAGATTCATAGAAGTGAAGGCGCTGCCAGCTTTCGGCTAGCGGACCGGATTGGCCGGGAGTGTGCGGTTCGAGTTCCGGAAACTGGTCACGGATTTCCGGCACCAGCCGCGCCAGTTCGGCCAGTTGCTGTGGCCGGAGGTTGGTGCCGCCCGCGCGAACGGCATCGGAACGGAGCCACTCCGCCACGGGCGCGTACGACACCTGCCCCTGTCCGGCGTAGCAGCGGCTGCGGCCGGCTGCGTGCCCTTGTCGAACGCAGGATTGATACAGCTCTTCGGCGAGGCGGGTCTTGCCGATGCCCGGTTCGCCCGAGATAACGGCGACTTGCGGGCCCCCTTCTACTGCCGATTGCCAGGCCGATGCGAGGCGGTGCCATTCCACTGTGCGACCAACCAGTGCGCTCACTTTCTGCAGTTGCGAGGCGGGCTTCGGCGCGGGTGACGCGGGATCTCCTTTCAGAATTCCTTCAAACAGCTCCAGCGTCGCGGGACCCGGCACCACACCCAGTTCACGCCGCAGTACGCGCATGCACTGGTGGTAGGCGCGCAGGGCGCTCGATCGGTCGTGATTGGCTGCATGCAGGCGGATCAGCAACTGGTAGTGGGACTCAGCGAGCGGATCGAGTGCGACAAGGCGCTCGGCGCAGGGGATGGCGGCTGTATATTCGTGCTGCTCTTCATAGGCGGTGGCGAGACGGTGCAGCACCTCACAGATACGGCGACGGTAGTCTTCGCGCAGTGGCGTGATCCAGTCGTCGTAGAGAGGAGGCAGAAGATCGTCTTCATAGAGTTGCGCTGCGGTGGTCAGAGCTTGTATCTCGCGCGCACGATCATTTTCTGCTCGCGCGAAAGCGGCCTGGGTGATGGCCTTCTGGAAATCAACGGCGTCGATGGCACAGGAGGCGTCCTGCCGCCAGTGAACTGTGACATGAGTCGTCACCAGCAGGTTGCACTCGGTGGGCAGGGCTCGTTTCAGATGGTGGAGAAGTTGCCGCAGATTGGTGCGCGCCTGGGATTCGGTGGAGGCTGGCCAGAGCAGAAAGGCCAGTTGCTCGCGGGGTTGGGGGGTGTCGCCGTGAAGGATTAGATATGCGATCAGGGAATGGAGACGGTTGGTGTTGACGGCCTTGACCAGGCGTCCGGCGACGGTGATCCGCAGGTTGCCGAACAAGTTGATCTGCATGGGTGCTGATTAGGTAGTTTACGAGTTCTCGCGGCTGGTTCCACTCCTGCCCTCCGACGATTACTGCGGTTGCGCGGCGATTTTATCCAGAAGGAGATAGCGACCACGGTGTTGTTCTGGCTCGGCGCGTGTTTCCACGCCGATGTTCAGAAACTGAACGGTGTTGCCACTGTTCGCCGCAGGCCATGTGGGAAGGCCCGCGCCGTTAGGGTTGCCGGTCTTGATGAAGTTTGCGAAGTAGTTCTCCATCAGCGCCGAGACTTTGTAGTCATCAGGCGTCCAGGAGTACACCTTGTTGGTGGCGAGGTTTCCCAGCGCGTATTCGATCTCGGCTGAGTGGACGGCACCGCGCGGCGGAGGGGCGGGATTCGGGGCCGGGCCTTGTGTTTTGACGACTCCGCCGGCGAGGCCTGCTGTGACGTTGCCCATCGCAGGATTCATCGCCGGCCGGGGGCGGGAGTAGAAGTATTGATAGACGGGCTTGCTGCCGGTCTTCCCGGCGACATCGATCCACTTCCATGTGCTGTAGGCGATGAAGCGGTCGCTGGCGAGATCGGTTGCAACCTGGCGAGCCTCCTCATTGTTCGCTGCGGCGTATTCCTTCAGCACCTCGGCGGCACGGTCCTTATAGAGGCGTTCGACCCCCTTCTGAAAGTTTTCTCCAGTGGGTTCTTCGCGACCCAGGACGGCGCGACCATTCATTTCCTCTGAGTTCCAGCCGGCCAAGAGGGGGACATGGGCCTGCTTGCCGGCGGCGAAGATGGCGAGGGGCGGTTCGGGGAAGAAGTAGCCGTCGATGGTGGGGGTGAAGCGGGGCACGCCGGTTTTGCCTGCTGCTTCGAGAAGTTTGTCCGCAGGCATGGCACGCATGGCGGCGATGCCTGGAATGTTCAGGGAGGCAGCGAACTTCGTGCCCTGTGCTTCGCCTTCGGCCAGCGAAACGGGCGCGAGAGCGCCGAGGATGGATCCGCTTTCTCCGATGGCGCCGGCGATCAGATCCTTTGATAAGGGTGATGCCATCTGTGCGCTCACCGCGATGGACCCGGCGGATTCCCCGGCGATGGTTACCTTGCGGGGATCACCTCCGAAAGCAGCGATATTGCGCTGAACCCAATGAAGGGCGGCACTTTGATCGAGCAGCGCGTAG
>JAUZEU010000148.1 GCA_030838885.1 Bryobacterales bacterium
AGGGTTCGAATCCCTCTCTCTCCGCCATCCTGCAATACCCACAAACTCCTACCATCCAGCCCGACTTTTGTGTCAGGCTAGAGCCTATGGATGATAACTCTGAAGATCTCATACCCGGTGAAGCAACTGAAAAGACCCCTCCACCAGAGGGCGCCGGGCAGGTTGGCGGCGGCGCCGAAGGCGGCGGTTCCGCAAACTAGGTCTTTCGATTACTGTTGATGAACTTTCAGATCGTCCGGATTCTGGCGCCCGAGGAGCTGGAGCGAGTCGTTTCCGATCTCGGGGAACAGATCTTCGTGGATGGAAAACTGACTGCCTATGGCTCCGCCAGGACTGTGAAGAACAACTTACAGGCGGAGCAATCGGAGGGAGAGACCGACGAGATTGACGGCATCGTCATGAATGCGCTTTGGCGGAACGAGACGTTTCAGTCGTTCGCGATTCCAAGGCGCCTTGCCGCCCCGCTGTTCGCACGTTACGACGTTGGCATGTCGTACGGGCCGCATGTCGATGCGGCGATCATGGGTTCCGACGAAGAGCCTGTGCGTTCAGATCTGGCGATGACTGTTTTCCTGAGTGATCCGGCGACGTACGATGGGGGTGCCTTGATCTTGCAGATGCCGTTCGGAGAGCAGCAAATCAAACTCGACGCGGGCGAAGCGGTGATCTATCCGGCCACTACCCTCCATCGGGTCGACCCGGTCACCAGAGGTACTCGCCTGGTTGCCGTGACCTGGATCCAGAGTGTCGTGCGCGATGAAGAGATTCGTACTATCCTTTTCGATCTGAGCATTGCGACGGCCAGGGCCGAAGTGCTGGGAGATGCCGGGTTGTTGTCTCTGCTGAATAAGAGTTGTCACAATCTGCTGCGTCACGCTGCTGAGATCTGATTGTGAGTGTTCAGAGTAGCTTCATTTCGGCCAGGTTGCTGAAGCGCCTGAATCCTTTACCTCGCGTGAGCAAAGGCTGCATTGTGGTCGAGGCATGACTGAGCGATCAGGGTATCCGGAAGGCGCACGCTAAAACCCTGCCGAAAGAGCTCCGCTCGCACGTTACCGGCATGCGGCCAATAGCCCCCACGACCGCCAGTTCTGGAAGCAACCGAATCAGCAACTCTGCTTCCTGCCGCAATGTGGTGTCGCTCAATAATTCGGACACCACCACCGGCGCCAACGCAACAACCCTTCCTTGCAGCATTTGATCCAGAACCCAACATCTTCGCCGTCATCCCCCATCAGATAGGCGATGATGCGATTTGTGTCAACGCAGATCACATCAGTCCCGGGGGGACTTCCTGATCGATGGACAGCTTCACCGCTTCACCTTGCCTCGCAATCGCCTAAGTGCCTGATGTGCCCGCGACGCTACGATTGCTTCTAATCCTTCCCGAATCGTAGATCTAATGTCCTTGCCTGTAACTGCCCTGGATCGCTCCAGCAGATCTATCGGCAACATCAAAGTGACTCGTTTCATTTGCTGCATATCGTATCCGGATATCAGTTTCATCCGAACAGTTTCCCGATCGCCTTACCCTTCCCGTCTTTCGTAACGTAAACCGGCCGCTTCTCCACCACAAACGAATGGTCTGGCGAAATGCCCAGGGCGTGATATATAGTCGCGTGGAGATCCTCCACCGGAACCGGGTTCTCAATGGTGGTGCAGGGGCGCTCATCGGCTGTCTTGCCATACAGCATCCCGCGTTTCACCCCTCCGCCGAACATCACAACTGAGCCAGCCGCGGTGAAATGCCTGTGCATTCCATAGTGCTTCGGTAAGGTCATCACGTCCGGCTGTTTCGCCTGATCTTTCACTTCCTTGCCCACCTTGCCCTCGGTGATGGCATCCCGCCCAAACTCGCTGGCCAGGATCACCAGGGTGCGGTTCAACAGCCCGCGCTCCTCCAGATCGAGAATCAATTGTGCAACAGGCGCATCAATCTGCTGCTTCATCATCTCCGCTCGCTCATGCCCGTTTTCGTGGGAATCCCAGTAGCGAAACGGAATGTACTCCGTCGTCACTTCCACATACCGGGCGCCCGCTTCCACCAAACGCCGCGCCAGCAGGCAACCCTGCCCAAATCGAGTATTGTTATAGGCATCAAAACTCTTCTTTGGTTCCAGCGACAGGTCGAACGCTTTGGCCGAAGGCGAGGTAAGCAAACGGTCAGCCGCATCGGCCGAGCGCAGCAAAGACTCTCGCTGGAAATCGCCCGCGTACTCGTAGACGGGCTCCTTCGCGAGCAACTGCTCATACAGTTGCCGCCGGCTCTTAAACCGTGCGTTGCCCAGTTCGGCAGGCGGACGAACTGCAGCAGCAGCATCCTGCGGATCTGCAATCAGAAACGGCCCGTGCTCTGTTCCCAGGAACCCGGCGGTGTGAAACGACTTCAGCGCGGCGCTTTCTGCTCCGATTTCCAGATTCTGCCCGATTGCCACGAATGCGGGCACCGTTGCGTTGCGTGGCCCGAGCGTCTTCGAAATCACAGACCCCAGATGCGGCATGGCCAGAGACTGTGGAGGAACATAACCTGTATGCCAGTGGTACTGATGGCGCGAGTGCAGAATAAAGCCCAGATCGGCAGCCTGGAAGGTGAGAATGAGAGCGCCGCGGTCCATCACCTTGGCCACGCGCTCGAGACCTTGGGAGATTTTGATGTTGTCGACGGCGGTGTCAATAGCCGGGAACGTACTCAGGACGCGCTCGGTCCGAACGCCCGGTTCGAACGGCGTATAGCGCTTTGGATCCCATGTTTCCGTTTGCGCCATGCCGCCGCCCATCCAGAGCACGATGACTGCATCGGCTGTTGCATTGCTCCGGTCGGCAGCGCGGGCCTGAGGTTCTGAACCCGTGAGCGCGGCCAATGTGGCGGCTGCGGTAGTTCCCATAAAGCCACGCCGGCAGATGCGGGAACAGATGAGCTTTTCTTCAGCGTTCATGCCTCACCTCAGTAGATCAACTGGAATTCGGGCTTCATCAGAATGGCCCACAACAGATCAGCAAGCGCATCGGACGAAGGATGCTGGCCCAGTGCGGCGTCAGCGGTTCGGCGCTCGTCGGGCGAAGGGTTGCGGCCCAGTGCGTAGTGAAAGACGCGATCGATGACGCCGGAAGAGGTGTTCAGGGCTGGTTGCGGCGGCAGCGGCGATCCGGGCTCGATTGGTGTTAAGCGTTCCAGATTCGGTTCCTGATCGAAAACAAAGAAGCGCACCTGCGGATTGATCTCCGACGTGATCTCCTTGTTCTCCAGCGCCACCACCCCGCGAAATCTTTTGAAACCTCTGCCTGCGATATCGTAAACCACCTTCGAGGGAGTCTTCACACGAACTCCGTCGGCATCGCCGTCCCGCAACCCGGCACCGGCAAGAGGCGGCAATGACGAGAGGAGTGTCGAGCCGCTCGGGCCCACCAATTCAGCCTTCGCCCAGATCGCTTCCACCTTTTCCGGAGAATAAGAGCCCATGTCCCGCACCAGCAACCAGAGCTTGTTCGCGCTCGAGATGTCGATATCGAAAGCAACCGGACCGGCTTTCACAACATAAGGCTTGTCAAACAGAGCCACGGGTTCCGGAGGCAGTTCATCCAGCATTCTGCGCGCGCCACGCGAAAGCCAGTGAGTCAGCGTTTCCCCGTTTACCAGTTCAAGTGCCTGCAAAGTGGTGGCCTGCGCTTCGCGAACGGAGTATACCTGGTCGCGAACGGGCGTCCCCAGCGCGCGTGTTAGAGGGTTCGCAGGCACATGCCATTCGCGCGAGTACACGCCAGGTTTACCGCCGGCAGGTTGATAAATGTGCCATTCGCCTGTTACAGAGCCGATGGCATCCGCGAATTGCTCGGCGGTGATGCGGCGCACTTCCGGTCCCCGGAACACGAATTCGGCAGGTTGGCTGCCGGTCCGCGGAACCGAAGGCATCTGGTAAGTCCGAGACATTGCAATCGTGCCGATCAGACGCTTGAGATCATAGCCGTGTTCCACAAAATCATTTGCCAGCCAGTCGAGAAGTTCAGGGTTCCACGGCTCCCCGTCCATTTCATCGGCATTTTCCACAAGGCCCCGGCCAGTCATCCGTTCCCAGATTCGGTTCACCAGCGTGCGGGGCACCCGACCGTTACGGCGATCCAGAAAGATCGATGCAGCAGCGGCGCGCCTGTCTGCGAGTGAGCCGGAGGCTGGCTCAAGGTTGAATTCCGGATAGAGAAAGGCGGGTTCCGCATACAGGTCCTGTGCCACGTCACAACGAAACAGCTGAAGCTTCGGTTCGGCGGAAAAGTAACTCGCAAGCGAATAAGCGTCCTTCAGTTTCCAGCGGCTGATGAAGCTGTCATGGCAGGAATTGCATTTGAGGTTGATGCCGAGGAAAACCTGCGCAGCGTTCTGGGCTGCCTGCATGGCCGGCGTCTGACTGGCATTCACTACTCCTCGCCAGTTCACGCCGATGAGGAAGCCCTCCGGGTCGGTGGGTTCAACCGGATTCAATAGCTTCGATACAAACTGGTCATATGGGAGGTTGGTTTCGAGGGAAGTGAACAACCACGGCGTGATGCTCTTACGCTGGGCTGTTTCAGAGTAATAGACAACCCCCTCGTCGTTCCGCAGCAGGTCGTTCCAGAAAGAAATCCAGTGTTCCGCATACCCGCGGTTGTCAGCAAGAAGATGCTTCACCAGCTTCTTTCGCTTATCCGGTGCTCCGTTCGCCACGAATCTGCGCAGCTCTTCAGGCGGTGGCAAGAGACCTGTGATGTCCAGATAGACCCGCCTGGCGAAGAGCCCGTCGGAAACGGATCGCGGTTCGGGTAGATTATGTTTCGCGAGGTACGAACTCACAAACCGATCGATCGGCTGGTTCAAGTTCTTCCAGCCCGATACGGCCGCCGGGACTTTCGGCCGCTTCAGTGTGACCGGCGCTTCCCACTTGGGACGCGCCGCAGCGGACGCAGGTGTGGCGCGTGCACCCTGATCGATCCATGTGCGAATGACAGAAATTTCCGGCTCACTCAGCGGACTGGCCCCGAGCGGCATCTGAGGCTTTGCCTCCCCTGTCAAACGCTGCACCAGCAGACTTCCGCCGCTGTTGCCCGGTCTTACTGTTGAGCCGCTGCGTCCTCCTTCCAGGGTCTCTTTCAGCGTGGAAAGTGACAGCCCACCCGAGCGCTTTTCCTGATTATGGCAGGAATGACACTTTTCGGTGAGAAGAGGATGTACCTGCCGATCGAAATCGATCAGTGGCGCCCTCTGCTGAGCGAGCAGTGCCCCTGCCACGCTGACCAACAACGTCAGCGTCCATGCAGCCCTCATCCGCGACATCTTTCCGTGACGCACACCTAATTGTCACTCAAGCGTGCTTTTCAATGCTCTACAGACAGGAGCAATCGGGGCGATGATGGTTTGGTGAGCTTCAATCTGGAGGGACAGCGATGCACGATTCTCGTGGTAGAGGACTCCCCGCTTGTATTGTCTCTGATAACCGAGCTACTGCTTAGCGAAGACTATCAGGTGGTTAGTGCCACGTCCGCTGAGAGCGCGCTGAGCACGCTCTCCACCCTGACGGAGCCGCCGGCGCTGGTCATTTCGGACCTCCGTCTGGGTTCTGGTATGGGGGGACTGGAGTTGCTGCGACTGGCAATGGCGGCCTCCCCTGGCCAGAAAGGGATCCTGATGTCCGGAGCCTTTGATGAGCAGCTAGCGGTACATCAACCCTTTTCAGTGCTTCGCAAGCCTTTCGATGCGGAAACCCTGCTGACCCTGGTAGCGCGGGTGGTAGCCGCAAAATAGACAATGGCGATATTGTTCCAGTTTGGTCTTGTCGCCTTCACGTCTATCTTCGTTCTGGTTGATCCTGTTTCCGCAGTGCCGGCGTTCGTCGCCATTACTGATCACGCTGACCAAATCGGCCGTCGCCGGATGGCGCGCCAGGCCGCCTTGACCTGCTTTATCGTTCTAACGCTGTTTGCACTTACCGGGCCTGAAATATTCCGGCTGTTCGGCATTACGCTTCCGGCGTTTGAGATTGCAGGTGGGCTCATTCTCGGGCTGATTGGTCTCGATATGCTGCAGGCCAGAAGATCGCATACCAAGGAAACGCCCGGCGAGACGCAGGAGGGGGCGGAAAAGGAAGATCCGGGGATCATTCCTCTTGGCGTTCCGATGCTCGCCGGACCAGGCGCGATCTCCTCCGTTATGGTGCTCATGAGCCAGAATGCGGACTGGCGACACGAAGTCATCATTCTCACCGCCATTGCCGTTTCGGCGTTGATCTCGTTCTTCGTTCTTGCCGCTGCTCACCGGATTAGTTCGTTTCTCCATCGAACCGGGATTCGGATCATGACGCGTATGATGGGTCTGCTACTAACCGCGATCGCCGTTCAGTTCGTGCTGAACGGGCTTCGGGATGTAGGTCTGATCAGGTAAACCTCCTATTATGAAGCTGTGACTCAGTACACAAGAAGAAGGCGTGTGACGTTGGCGATGATGCTGGCGGCTGCCTCCCTGCACGGCGCCAGTGGGGTAGAAATCTGGTCGGGCGCCGAACTGAAAGGGACGGCTGGAAAGCTGGCTCAGGAAGCTCAGGCGAAGAATATCGCGGGCAAGACACTGGGCGCGTACGGCAACCACTCCGCTTCTTTTTGGCGAAGGGCGAAAAGCGGCCAGGCTGAGTTGCACAAAGTAAAAGTCGATCTGATCGTAGTGGAGCAGGGCTCCGCCACGCTCGTTTATGGAGGTGCCATTCCGGATGCGCATACCACCGCGCCAAACGAGGTTCGCGGCACTTCGATTCACCGTGGCGAATCGCGCAGGCTCGGTCCAGGGGATATTGTCCGCATCCCGGCGGGTACGCCGCATCAGTTTGTGCTTGAAAAGGGCGAAGAGGTGGCGTATTTTGCAGTGAAAATCGCAAGGTGAAGTTCCTGTGCCGTGCGAGGCCCTGGAACCCAGGAAGTATTTAAATCTCCGCTGTCGCTCTTGCAAATGCCGCGCGACCTTGGTAGCGCAGTTAACTGGGCAAAATACACGCCCACTGACATAGGGGACTGCCATAAGACTAAGCAGCGGATAATCCCTGACCGACCGGAAGCACTCACGATACTCGCCTGTGGTAAAGCATCGAAACAGAACTGGACGGCATCAAAACCGGGG
>JAUZEU010000214.1 GCA_030838885.1 Bryobacterales bacterium
CTGCTGCTCCTGCATTCCCGCGATGTCATTCACGATTTCTTTGTTCGGGAACTGAGGACCAAACAGGACATTATTCCGGGCATGGAGATCCCGTTGGAGATTCATGTGGAGAGGCCGGGGGAGTATGAAATTGCGTGCGCGGAACTGTGCGGCCTGGGGCACAGCCAGATGCGCAGTTTACTGATTGTGATGGCGCCAGAGGAATACGATAGCTGGAAGCGCGAAAAATCGGAAGAAAGCCTGAGGACGCCACGCTGATGCTCACTTCGAAGGGCTGTGAACGCCGGCAGGAGCGCCTGCTCCAGAGGATGGAGGCGGGGCGACTGGATCTGTTCGTTACGGCCAATTACCGGACCATCTATTACCTGACCGGCAGCCTGAGTTCAGCGGATGCGCCTGCTGTATTCGCCATCCGGCAGGACGGGCACAGCGCGTTGATTACTTCTGCAGCAGCGCCGGCACTGGCGACGGAGACGCTCCTGCTGGAGACGTATTCGATTGAGAAGGTTATTGATCAGCCGGTGAGCGATGCAGCGGAACTGCTGATGGGCCGTTTGTCAGCGAGAGCCGGTTTCAGCGTCGCCGGGGTGGAGCGCTGGGCTACGCCTGCTCTGATTGAGGAGGCTGTTCGCGATGTCTCGCCGGAGGTGACCGTGCTGGATGCGGGTCCCCTGATCCGTGAACTCCGGAAGCGGAAGGAAGAGGACGAGATCGAGGAGATCCGCGGTTCGCTTCGGCTGATTGCGAGCGCGTATGGCGCGGCACGGGAAACCATCGCTGTCGGCAGGACTGAACTCGATGTTTATAACGCTATGCAGGCGGCAGTGGTCCTGGAGGCGGGGACGTTCGTTCAGTTGCATGGCGATTTTGCGGTTGGGGAGCGAGCTATTCGCGGTGGGGGACCGCCCACTGCACGAGTGATCGCAGAGAACGATTTATATATTCTCGATTTGTTTCCGGCCCCTCATCTTTACTTCGGCGATACCTGCCGGACGTTTGCGGCCAGCGTTCCGACTGATGCGCAAATGCGGGCGTGGGAACTGGTTCAGCGGGCTGTACTCGTTGGGGAGGAGGCTGTGAAACCTGGCGTTCGAGCGAAGGATGTGTATGCGGCGGTGAAGGAGGTCCTGGACTCGGATCCGCTGGCGGAAAACAGCTTCTGGCATCATGCCGGTCATGGAATCGGGCACCATGGGCACGAGGCCCCGCGGATCATTCCCGGGTCAAATGATGTGTTCGAAGTTGGCGATGTGATTACTCTGGAGCCGGGCGTCTATACGAAATCTTTGCATGGTGGGATCCGGCTTGAGGATAATTATGTGGTTCGGGAAAATGGCCTGGAAAATCTGTTTGTATATCCGCGGGAATTGTGAGCACGCGCAACCTGCAGGGTAAGACAGCGGTGGTGACGGGCACGGCGCGAGGTATTGGCCAGGCGGTCGCGCTTGAGCTTGCGGAACGTGGCGCGAATGTCGCGATTTGCGATTGGCAGGATGCGGCAGAGACCTTAATCGCGATTGAGAAACACGGTGTCTGCGCCCTTTTCGAACGCAGGGACGTGGGCGACCGGAAGCAGATGGAGGAGTTCTTCGAGGCCGTACGGGAGGAACTGGGGCGTGTGGACATTCTGGTCAACAATGCCGCGCAATCCATTCGCAAGCCGCTTGTGGAACTCGAAATTGGGGACGTGCAGAAGACCTGGGGCGCTACGCTTTGGGGCGTGTTTCACTGCAGTCAACTGGCGGCGCGAATGATGATCGCGCAGGGCGGACCGGGGAACATCGTGATGATCGGTTCCGTGCTGGCGCATATTCCTTATGTGAACTCTTCGCCATATAACGGCGCTAAGGCTGCGGTGGCTCAGATGGCTTGTACGTGGGCACTGGAACTGGCTCCGCACGGGATTCGGGTGAATACGATTGAGCCGGGGTGGATCGATACGCCGGGTGAGCGGAACTTCGCTACCGAAGAGCAGATTCGGGAAGAAGGTGCCAAGCTGCCTTTGGGTCGGCTTGGACGACCGGACGAGATCGCGAAGGCGGTGGCGTTTCTGGTGTCAGACGACGCTTCGTATATTACCGGCTCGACGCTGCGGGTTGACGGAGCGGTTACTTTGGTGAAGTAGTCTTCCTGACTTCGGGGTGTTTGATTGGATGATGACGATCAGCGCTGGAGTTTCTCTTCATTCTCCGCGATGCGCGCCTTCACCAGTTTTTTTATAAGGCTCGCGGGCAGAGGCTTGTCCAGCGGGAACCGAATAGTGCCTTTGGATGTCTGAAAGCCCTTCAGTTCGTCCTTGAAGACATCCAGGATTGAAGAACTCATGGGGAATAAGCTGCAGTGTTTTGCAAATGCGGCAAATCCGATCAGGGGCCCTTTGTACCGGAAGGTTGGTATCCGGTAACTGATTGCTTCAGTGGCTTCGGCGGGCGCAACGGACCGAATTGCTGCGCGAACCCTGTTCAACGTGCCGCGGGCGGGTTCCGGTACTTGCATCAGGTATTCATCCACATCTTTCGGCACAGTCTGAGAGTCAGTTCGCTTCATAACGGGATCATCTCACGAGTTGGAAGTGGGTGTGATCGCAGCGC
>JAUZEU010000018.1 GCA_030838885.1 Bryobacterales bacterium
GAGGAAAAGCCAGCGATCCTGTATTACTCCCTTCTCCGCCAGAACAGTCGCCATCTGACCCGTGCTGGTGCCGTGCGGAAACTCCACGAACACCGGTTCGGAGAAGCCCTGATACGGCTGGCTCAGACGGTACAAAACATATCCGCCCGCAGTTCCTGCCAACAGCAGCACCAACAAAAACACCCGGAATAAATATTTCAAGAAAGTCTCCCAGTCACCGTGGAATCGAGATAACTCTGCAGCAGAATCACGGCTGAGAGTTTATCGATAGTCGGCTTCCGCTCACGGTTGGCCACGCCTGCGCCACGAATTGTCCGCTCAGCCTCACGGCTCGTCCACCGCTCATCCCGGAACTCGATCGGCAGCCCGGTTTTGCGTTCCAGTTCGCTCGCGAACTCCCGGGTGTAATCGCCCTGCCGGCTCGCGTCGCCACTCATATGAAGGGGATCGCCGATCAGAAACCGGGTTACGCCGCGCGCGACGGCCAAACGGCGCAGCGTCTCGATGTCTTCCCTGCGACCCCGCCTCTCCAGCGTATCCAGACCCTGCGCGGTGATACCCAGTTCGTCGCTGATGGCCAACCCGATCCTCTTCCTGCCCACGTCGAGCGCCAGTATTCTCTCTGCAGTGCTCACTCTATTGATTGTATGGGCCTCGACATTTGCCGCACTTCCACGCCGTGCTAGTCTCGGAATCGATGACGGGAACAAGCGGCAGCATACCCGGCCGGGCTGCGCAGCGTCGTGAAGAGCCCCCCCAGCCTCCCGCCTCTGCGTGGGCTCTCCACGTTATCGCCGCGGGCGTCATCGTCGGTTTTCTCTATTGGGCCCGTATCGTATTTATCACCGCGACATTCGCCGTCATCATCGCCCTGATTCTGGAGCCTTTCGTACGCCTGCTGGGGAGACTTCGGGTTCCTCGTGGCATCGCCACCTTCGCCGTCTGCCTGGTCGCGTTGTTGGTGCTGTATTTCGCGGCGCTCACTGCGTGGAATCAGGTATCGTCTATTGCCAGCGACGTACCTACACTGCGCAAAAATCTGACGTCACTGATCGAGAGAGTCTCCGGCCGGATTCAGCACATCGAAGACGGGGTTTCCGAAATTTTGAGCGCGGCCCGCAAGAGCGCGATACCCGCGGTTCTCCCCGGTGCCACGCCCGCTCCTGCACTTAAGAAGAACAGGAAAGCCCCGCCCGCGCCCGCACCCCAGAACCCTCCGCCTGGCTTCATTCCGGAGGTCCGCATCCATGAGGACAACCCAATTTCCGGCGTCATCTACGCGCGATTGGGCACCCTGTATCAGTACGCCATCATGGCATCGTTCGTGCCCCTGCTGGTGTATTTCATGCTGAGCTGGCGCGACCATATCTACCGCAGTTTTCTGCGTTTCTTCGATGGATCTGCCCGGCTCACTGCTGCCCGCAGCGTGGAGGGAATCGCGGGTATGGCGCGTGCCTTTGTGGTCGGAAATTTTCTGATCGGCGTCATACTGGCCGCGCTTAGCTGCATCTTCTTCGCGTTGATTCGGTTGCCTTATCCGTTCCTTGTTGGCGTGCTCAGCGGCTTCCTGAGTCTGGTTCCGTATGCGGGAATTGTGCTGGCTTTGCTGCCGCCCCTGCTTGCAGCTTTGGCCACCGGCGCGCCCAGCACCGTGCTGGTGTTCTCTCTGCTGTTCGGGGTGGCGCTGCATCTTTTGGCGATGAACGTTCTCTACCCCACCATCGTGGGCGCGCGCGTTCACCTGAATCCGCTGATCGTGACATTTTCGCTGATGTTTTGGGTGTTTCTGTGGGATGCGCCGGGGTTGGTCCTCGCCATCCCGATCACTGCCGGCTTGAAAGCAGTCTGCGACAATGTGCCTGCCCTTCGCAAGTACGGCCGCTTCCTCGGCGATTAATGACGACCGCGGTGCAGGACATCCTTGAAGGCTGGAAAGAGCGTGCCCGCACCACACGCCGCCGCATCGTTTTCCCTGAAGGTGATGACGAGCGCGTCATCGCAGCCGCCCGTCGGCTGAAGCAGGAGCGCCTGGTCGAGCCGCTGCTGATCGCACGGAACACGGTCCTCGGGCTCGAATCCATCTACCCGGCGGGCTCCGAGCGTTTACCAGAGTGCGCCGCCTGTTACTTCGACCGTCGCGCGGCAAGAGGCGTCACGGAAGAACAGGCGAATGCGGTCGTGCGAAGCCCGCTCTACTTTGGCTGTTTGCTGGTCGAATTGGGGCAAGCCGATGGCTGTGTTGGCGGAGCGGTCAACACGACCGCTGAGACAGTGCGCGCAGCCCTGCAGTGCATCGGGCCCGCGCCCGGAATTCGCACTGTTTCCGGTGCATTCCTGATGCTGCACGCGACTTTCCTGATGACGTTCGCGGACTGCGCCATCGTAGTTGAACCAACGGCGGAGCAGTTGGCTGATATCGCAGTAGCGGCGGCCCGCACTTCCAGGCAATTCCTGCAGACCCATCCAGTGGTCGCGTTGCTGTCGTTCTCAACAAAGGGGAGCGCTCAACATCCGGAAATCGAGAAGATCAGAGAGGCTCTGAAGCTCCTTCAGCAGCGAGCCCCGGATCTGGCGGTCGACGGGGAACTGCAATTCGATGCCGCGATCATCCCGGCCATTGGGGCATTGAAAGCACCGGGATCCAGCGTAGCCGGACGCGCCAATACGTTGGTATTTCCGAATCTCGCGGCAGGTAATATCAGCTATAAGATAGCGGAGCGGCTAGGCGGCGCCACTGCGGTAGGCCCTGTGCTACAAGGGCTCGCGAAACCAGTGAACGACCTCTCCCGCGGCTCAACAGCCGAACACGTCTACAACACCGCAATCCTGACAGCCTGCCAATGCGACTAAGTCAGGGCTGCACATAGCCTTTACAGCTTATTAACGTGCATAGTGTCCCGCCGAACATACCAGCACGGCCGCGAGCCGAAATGCGGTAACAGCGAATTGACACACCGCTCCATCACCGCGTCTCCCCGGCTCCAGTCCACCTCGTTCCATCGGTTCGGAACCGCATAAAGCTGCTCAACCCGAATCGTCGCGAACCGCTCCCGCGCTGGAACACCGACAACCACGGACAAATAATCGGTGACGTAAATCAGCCCGGCAATCCCCGCCAGACCGCCTAAAACATACAGAAGAACTTTCCTCACATGTGAGCAACCAGTCTAACGCTCCGGCACTCCCGGAACACTTTTTCAAATACCCCCTTGACGCAAATCACAATTTGCAATATTGTTATCACAGATTGCAATTATGAAACTGGGCGAGAAGATCCGCTACCTGCGGGAAGTCGAAGGGGCCCTCCGCGGACTGGACCGGGCCATGACTCAACAGGAGGTCATCACTGCCATGAAAGAAGACCTCAAAAAGCCGCTCTCGCAGAGCTATCTCTCGCAAATCGAAAGCGGTGCGCGGCCTCATCTGACCAACTCCAGCCGCATGCTGCTCGCGAAGTTCTTCAAAGTGCATCCCGGCTATCTGGTTGACGACCCGGAAGGCTACTCCACAGAACTGATCTCCGATTTCAGCGCACTCGAGGACAAACTCGATCTTTGGCTGGTCAGCGGCGCGGAGCGGTTCCGCAATGACTCGGAAATCTGCCATTCCCTGATCGCCCTGGCGAAGCACCCCGACTCGCGCCGCTGCCTGGTATTGCTGGGATTAATTCTGGAAAATTTAGGGCTGCTCGACCGCCTCTTCGACGTGCTCAATTCCGGGTCGAAGTCACCTCAGACAAAGGAAAGTTTATGACGTGGGAACTGTTTTTTCTCGGATGTTTCGCCTTCGGCTTCGTTTTGTGCCTCATCGCATTTCTTGCCGGATCGGCGCATTTGCACCTGCACATTCACCATGGCGCGCACGGCATTCATACGCATCCGGGCGGACACGGCGGAGCTGCCTCCAAATTCAACTTCGGCACCATTGCCGCCTTTCTCACCTGGTTCGGCGGCGCGGGGTACATCCTGATCAACTGGGGCGGCGTGGGCCTTGTTGTCGTTCTGACGCTGGCCGGTCTGGTTGGGCTGGCCGGGGCCGTTTTGATCTTCCTGTTCACAGCCAAAGTACTGGCCCCCGGCGACCGAGCGCTGGATCCCGCGGACTACCGCGTGGAAGGCGTGCTGGGCACAGTTTCCAGCCCCGTGCTCCCGAGCGGAACGGGAGAGATGATCTTCGTCCAGCAGGGCCGGCGTTCCGCGGTAGCCATCCGCAGTGAGCATGGCGCCGCGATTCCAACCGGCAAAGAAGTGGTGGTAACCCGCTATGAGGATGGTATTGCCTACGTGCGGGAGTGGGATGAATTAACCGCCTGATTACCAGGCATAAAGGACTTGCAGAAACAGTATGGCTCCGTTTCAAATTGTCGTGGTGGTGGCGCTCATGGCGCTCGCCTTCGTGTTTCTCATCAGCATCTTCGCGCGGCTGTTCCGAAAGGCCGGTCCGCACCAGGCGCTGATCGTTTATGGCTTCCGGGGCACGCGCATCATCAAGGGCCGCGGAACGGTAATCTTTCCAATGATCGAACAATGTCGTGAACTCTCCCTCGAGCTCATGTCGTTCGACGTGGCACCCACGCAGGATCTCTACACAAAACAGGGCGTCGCCGTTACCGTTGAGGCCGTCGCGCAGATCAGGGTGAAGTCCGACCCCGAGTCCATCCAGACTGCGGCCGAGCAGTTCCTCACCAAGACCGATCAGGACCGCGAATCCCTCATACGCCTGGTGATGGAAGGCCATCTGCGCGGCATTATCGGCCAGCTCACGGTTGAGCAGATCGTCAAAGAACCGGAGATGGTCGGCGAACGCATGCGCGCTACCTGCGCCGGCGACATGAGCAAGATGGGTCTGGAAGTCGTTTCGT
>JAUZEU010000306.1 GCA_030838885.1 Bryobacterales bacterium
TGGATGAACTTAGCAAGTTGCTGCGGATCGGCCTTCTGCAGGATATCCAGATTGGCGTAGTCACCACCCATGGCTTTCGACAGCCGATCGATCAGCTTTTTCGCGAGTTCCGGCCCGAAGGCTGTCATCAGCATCTTCTTCGCGTAATCCATGCCGCCCCGCACGACAAAGTCATGCGCCATGGTCATCTGATAAAACTCTTCCAGCAGTTCCTCGGCGTCTTCCGAGCTGATGGATTCCAGCCGGGCTACCTCTCGCGCCACAATTTGGACCTCGTCGTCCGAGAGCTGCTTCACCATCTCCGCACTCACTTTGTCCCCCAGCAGGATTAGAAGCATCGCGGCTTTCCGCATACCGGTCAGCGGCTCGGCTTGCGGCTTCGGAGCAGCGTTCGCGATCACGACGGCTTCCTGCCGGATTCCAGTTCAGAAACCCAGGTCCGGAGAACGTTGGCCGCACCGCCCGGATCCTTCTGGACGGATTCCCGAATATGCTTCACAAGGACTTCTGTTTTCTTCGTATTCGCGGGTAGCTTGATTCTGCTGAGGGCCTCCGCCTCGATCTGCGATTGCTCCGCCGCATTCTCAATCATTTGCTTTTCGAGCCTTGCGTCCGCGCTCTCTCCCGCCCCAATCATTGACGAGCGACTGGCGCCTGCCTGCACGGAATCAGGCCCGCCGACAGCGATCGGCACGCCTCGCAACGGCCGCCGAAGCAGAAGGAAGCCTATGAGCAACAGCATCACCAGCCCGACCGCGGCGCCCCCCATAACGATTGGCTGCCTGAAATCAAAGCTGGTACCGGGTTTCGAGGGTGCGGCAGCCCCCGGCGGCTCAGCGGAAACCGTGCCCTCGAACGGCAGGGTTTCCACCATAATCTGATCCCCGCGCTGCTCGTTAAAACCAGTGATGCCGGCGATGACGTCGTGAATCCCCTTCATCACCTCAGCGGAAGGCGGCACAACCGATTTCTTCGCCTTGGGTCCGATCCCGTCCCAGCGAACAGTCTGGTCCACCAGAACCGACGTTGAAATACGCCTGATCGTGCCCTTCGGAGAGATTGTCCTGCGCACGGTGCGCCCGGGCTGGTACGAGAGGCTTTCAGTTCGGCGCATCACACCGGAAGTTCCACCCGCCGACCTCGGGGCTGGCTGAGGCAGATTGGAAGCTGTGCCTGGCGTGCCGCCGGTCAGCGCTGACGCCGTGGATTCTTCAGTGGTCTGCGAGTTGACCACCATGGACTTGGAGGCATCATAAGACTCCTCATTTTCTTCCGCGCTGGTGAAATCGCAATCAACACTGACTCCGGCGCGGAATTTGCCCGGCCCGACTAACGGCTCGACAGCGGCGTTGATCTTTGTGAGGAAGTCTGTCTCCATCTGATGGCGATAATCCAGATTTGCTTCCGCCAGACGCGAATCATTGTCCTGCGCTCCGCGTGGGCGGTTCAGAAGGCGACCACTGGAATCGACGATCGCCACGGACTCTGGCGCGAGGCCGTCTACCGCACTTGCAATAAGGTTCGCGATTGCAGTGACATTCGCGTTCGATATTTGGGGCGCCCGCTTCAGGCGAAGAACGACCGTTGCCTTGGATGGTTGACGCGCGTCGAGGAAAACGGATTCCTTTGCAAAAGTGATGTGGATTCGAGCCTGATCCACCTCCGAAAGCGTAGCCACGGTTCGTTCCAGCTCCCCTTCAAGAGCACGCCGATAGTTGACCTGTTCGGTGAAGTCGCTGGCGCCCAGGTTCACCCGATCGAACAGCTCAAAGCCAATTCGCCCCGTGCGAGGAAGACCGGCTCCCGCCAGTGCGAGTCGGGCTCCGGGAAGGCTGGCAGACGGCACCAGTACGGCGGCTCCGGTCTCATCGAGCCGGAATTCGATTGCAGCTTCCCTGAGCTTTTGAGTGACCGCGGCGGCGTCTTCCGGGGCGAGACCGCTGTACAGCGTGCGGAAGTCACTGTCGTGCTTCCACCTGACAAGACCCAGGGCGAGGGCGCAGACAAGAATCGGCCCAGCGATCAGAGAGATACGCTGGGCGATGCCGAGCCGGTTCCAGATTTGGGTCAGTTGATTCATTCGTAGGTCAATTGCCTGTTACATCGGCATTCGCATGATTTCCTGATAGGCCGATACGAACTTATTTCTTACCTGCTGAAACATCTCAAGCGACAGCGAAGCGCGCTGTGCCGCGAGCGCCACGTTGTGGACATCACCCTGTCCGCCAACCAGGAGATTGTTGACTGCCGATGTAGCTGTCGCTTTCGCTGTTTCAACCTGGCTGATCGCAGCACCAAGAGCATCGGCAAAACCACCGGAGCCTGTCGTCGCGGAAGGACTGGCGATGCTCCCCAAAGCGGCCGGAAGTGAATGAAGTGAAATGTTCATAGCGTTAGCGGAAGAGATCGATGGAACGGGCGATCATATCCTTAACCGAAGAGATGGCCGCAACGTTGGCCTGATAGCCGCGCGATGCACTCATCAGATCTACCATTTCTTCCGCCGGATTGATCCTTGGAAACGCAACATACCCCTGCGGATCGGCATCAGGATGACCTGGAAGATACCTGCGTTCGGGATCGCTCTGGTCAATAGTGATTCGGGACACAGTGACGCCGACTCCTGGACCGGCAGCCAGTTCCGAAAGCGTGTCGGCGAACGAGCCCTGAACCGGGGAGGCTCCGAACACGGCATCCTTGCGTTTATACGGACCGCCCTGTGGCGTGCGCGTGGTGTCGGCGTTCGCCAGGTTCTCAGTAACAAGCTCCGCACGGATGCGCTGTGCATCCATCCCGGAAGCACTGATGGAAATAGCGCCAAAGAGACTCATGCGCTGCGACCTTCCTCAATGGCGGAACGGATGTCTTTTAGCTCACCGCGAAGCATTTGCGTGGCGAGGCTGAACTTGAGGGTGTTCTCAGACAGCAGCCGGGCCTCGCGATCCATGCTGACGTTGTTTCCGTCGTTCCTGGTGGTGAGCCCCGCGGCCTCCTCCGTCTGCACTGCTATTTGTTGAAACACGGAGGAGAAGCCAGGCGGGCGCGCAACGTCCAGCGTCCGGTAACCGGGAGTGTCTGCATTCGCGATGTTCGATGCAATCACCTCCTGCGGGCGCGTAAGGTAGCTAAGATAACTTCCAAGGTTGAGGCCGACACGATCCAGGGACATACTCCTGCTATTGCAATGACTCGACCAATCCCAAGTGACTGGATTTGCTGACGCGAGATGGTATAAGCACCGTCAGAAATCTGCCATAATGCCAGGATTTTGCCGATTCTCGTCAGGGGCTGCATTGCAGGAAGCGGAACTCTGAAAGCCCACCGCAGCATTCAGTCGTGCCGCGGAGACGGCCAGATCTGCACGGGAAGCCTTCACGACCACCAGAGCTTCCTTTAAGCTGCGGAGGTATTCCTGTCGTTCTTCTTCGATCTGCGGGACTGTGGTGACTCGGATGATATCGGTGAGATCCGAAACAGAGGACCAGTCCCCTGCGCGAGAGGCTTTCATCAGAAGCTCGAAAAGGTCAAGGTCTTGCCGAAGACTACAACGCATTAGTGGAGTTGCTCGTAGTTGTGCCGTTGTAGGCGGCAAACAAACCTGTAACATAGCTCAGCTGGCTTTGGAGAGACGCGATGGACGCATCGGCGCGAGCGATCTGAGCGGTTAGGTTTTTCTGAATATCCGTGATGACGGCCTGTTCGTCGGCAACCCGTTTCTGTTGGGCGGTAATGGCGTTGGTCGCGGACGTCTCCTGGCTTCGGATACTCCCGGTTATCGGATCTTCCACGCCGGCCAACAAATCGGTAGCAGTCTTCAGGAAACCGCCACCCGTCGAACTTCCCAGCGTAGTGAGGAGGCGTTGGAAATCGGCGTTCGTTACTGAGGTGAGTGTGGCGGTGCTGACGGACAGGTGACCCGACTGGTCAAGTGTGATCCCGAAGTTCGCAAGGGCACTGGACGGCGAACCGTCGTTGTACGTCCCGAGCTTATGCAAAACATTCGTGAGTGACTGCAACAGGCTGTCGCCTTGCAGCGCACCACCACTGGCGCCGTGCTGAGTGTTGATGGCGTCGACTGCTGCATTGTACGTGCGAGCAAACGAACTGAAGGCGGATGCGAGAGCGGAAGGGCTGTTCAGCACGTTAATGGTGGTGGGCTGACCTGGGACACTCTGACTCAACAGGTTAACTGTCAGGCCAGGTGCCAGAGTGATTGTTCTCGTGGTCGATTGTACAGCCGTGGGCAGTCCGTTCACTTTGTAACTCGCGAGGGCACCAGTGGATGCGTTTGCTATCAGGCTACCTGCAGAGTCCTGAATGTCGATCGAGTCGGACCCGAGATTGACGGCCCGAAGAGAAAGTCGGTAGTCCGGGGAACTGCCTGAGCCGACGTTGACGAGTGTTGCCTGAACCTGATCGCTGGCCTGAGTGTTGATGGCCGTCACAAGATCCCGCAGACTGGTACCACCAGGTGTAATCGTTGTGGTAGTGCCGCCCACGTGCAATGTAATAGTGGCCTCAGCGGAGATGCCCTGTGTGTCCGGATTTGTCACCGGCGTTGTACCGGGGTTGCTGAGTGCGGTGGAGTAGGAACCCAGGTTCACCACCTCCAATGAATAGGAACCAGCGATGGCGCCCGACTTGACATTCGCTGACACGATCCCGGCGTCGGAGATCGACGAATTCAACAGGCCGGAACTAAGCGTACTCTGCAGGGAGCCGATCGATTGCTGCAACGACAGGAAGGTTGTGTCCAGGCTTTGCAACGCGGATTGCCTCGCGTTGAGGCTATTCAGCCCGGCATTCAGCGAATCCAGGGGGAGAGAGGCGATAGCTACCGAGCGACTAAGCACGGATTGTAAACTGCTCGCGAATTTACTGACACCGGTGAAGCCTTGCGTGATGGCGGCGGTTATAGATGACATATTTTAGAATTGGCGCGGGCGGGCCAGTTATGGTCAACATGGCCCCCTTACGCGACTACCGCTCCTCTCGATTTACCCTTTCAGCAGCGCAAGAACTGCCTGCGGCGCCGAATTCGCCTGCGCCAGCGCGGCAATGGAGGCCTGCTGCAGCACCTGCGCCTTGGTAAGGTTCGCTGCTTCCGATGCGACATCCGCATCGCGAATTCCAGCCTGCGCCGCCGAGTAGTTTGTTATCTGTGACTGCGCCAGGCTCACCGCGTACTGAAGCCTGTTCTCGCCGGCGCCAACTTTGCCCTGCACCAGACCCAAAGTATTTACAGCAGTTTGCAGTGCAGTCAAAGCAGCGATTGCATTTCACTGCTGTCCAAAACAACTGAGGATTGCGCTAAGGTCTGCTGAGAACAAAGGCGTTGGGAGCGGAAAAAGAGAGATTTCAGATTGAGGTCTCCTGGTTTGCCTGACAGCAGCCTGTCCTAATCACACCAGCCCCAGGGTAAGTTGCTGAGAATCAGGGAGCAGGGGCGGCGTGCCGAACGGGTTATCCAGCCACGCCGTCAAATCGCGATAGGTAAAGAGGTTGAGCCGCAGCATTGAAGCGAGGTTCGACAGTGACCACTTTGCCTTGGAGAGATGGTGCACCCATTTCAGCAGCAGAATAGCGATCAGGGCTGTCCAAAGCTGGATGCGCAGGGCGTTTTCGCTGGTTCCCACGAAGCTCTTTACCTTGAGGTTCTGCTTGAGAGCCTTGAAGAACAGTTCGATCTCCCAGCGGTCCTTGTAGATGGCGGCGATGGTTGTGGAGCCAAATTCCAGCAGATTTGTCAGCAACACGATCTCCCGCTCGCCCACGGGGTCCCACACCACCACGCGCCGCAACGGAAATGGACAATCCCGCTGAGCTTTGTCGCCGGTGAACTGAATCAGTTGGTCCGCTCGGATATTGCGGTTTTCCGGAAGGGGGCCTTCTGCCAGCACTGCGTACGCGGCGTTGTCTTTGAGCCGGGTGACGAAATAGATTTTCCGGGCTGTCCACTTGCCGAACAGCGCGTAATCGCTATAACCCCGGTCCATCGCCACGATGGAGCCGGGGTTGAGCGGAAAGGCGGTGGCCATCTTCACGTCACTGCACCGGGCTTGGGTGATCAGGATATAGGAGGGAAGGTAATCGTCGTGATCGAGCAGAACGTGAGCTTTGACGCCGCCCTTCGCCTGGCGGAACTTCGCCCACGGAAACATCTCCAGACAAAGACTGATGGTGGTGGAATCCAGCGACAGCAGTTTGTTCCTGAAACGGAACTTCCGCTTGCGCAGACCCAGACCCCCTTCGTCGCGGAAGCGCGCCAGCGCGGTATAGAACAGGTCCTCATACAAGCTGGCAGGGCGATGCTTGTTGGCGTAAGCCAGCGTGGATTTATTCGGCGCCACGCCGATTCCGAGATGCACCAGTTTTCCCAGACAGCAGGCGAGTCCGTTGCAGATCTCGCGCAAAGAGTCCGCGTGAGCTAACTGGCAGAACAGCATCGCCACCAGCTGCGTCCGGCAACTGAAGCCTTTCGCCGCACGTTCGGCATTGTGTTTTTTCACCAGAGCCGCGAACTCAAGACTCGGGAAATGCTGCAGCAGTTGATTAAACAGGCTCATTGCCTGTACCATCGTTTTGCCCTCCTGTTGGGGTTTCGGCAACCGAAACAGCTCGGTCAAAAAGGTGGATCGGCGCTGGAATGATTATAGGGGGGCTTGTTTTTGGTCAGTTCAAGCTATTTGCTGTCTTGGACAAG